>CANMZR010000244.1 GCA_947502375.1 Polyangiaceae bacterium | reverse complement strand
TAAGCGCATCGCATTCGAGGTAGGACTCGAGGGCTCATGGCACCTCCATCCGGTCCCCGCCAACTTCCTCGTGACCTCACCGTGCGCCTTCGCATGGCGATCCCGGTTCCTTCGTGCGAGCTCGACCATGAAAGCGCGTGGCAGCTCTTGGTAGCGACGATCCTCAGCGCTCAAAGCACCGATAAAACCATCAATCGCGTGACGCCGGAGCTTTTCGCACGCTGGCCAGGACCGGCTGAACTCGCGCTGGCAGACCCCACAGAGCTCGAGTTGGTCGTCAAGCCCACCGGCTTCTTTCGCAACAAGGCGAAGGCCATTCGTGGCGCGGCCGAGGCCATCGTGGGCGTCTTCGACGGCCAGGTGCCCCGCTCGATCGAGGAACTCACGACCCTGCCTGGAGTGGCCCGTAAAACCGCCAACGTGGTGCTCGGGACCGCCTTTGGGATAGCGAGCGGCATCGCCGTTGACACCCACGTGGGACGCGTGTCACGGCGCCTCGGCCTGACCGACGAAACCGCTCCGGAGAAAGTGGAACGCGCGCTTTGCGACGCGATCCCGCGCGAGTCCTGGGTCGCAGATGGGCACCGGCTGTTGCTGCACGGACGCTACGTATGCAACGCCAAGGCACCGCGTTGCGACCGGTGCCCATTGAACGAGCTTTGCCCGAGTCGTGAGGGCTCACCCGACGGCCCCTGGGCCGAGCGAGCCGAACGCGAACAGCGTACGGTGGAATCTCGCGGGTCCATGGCTCTCGACGCGGCGCTGTGTTGACGGCTGAAAATGAGCTCCGCCGTAAATTGGTGTACGCTGCCGCGCCCATGCAGAACTTCATCCGCGACATCATCGAGGCGGACTTGCAGAGCGGTAAGCACGCAAGCGTCGTCACCCGCTTTCCGCCCGAGCCGAACGGACACCTTCACATTGGACACGCGAAAGCGATTTGTGTCGATTTCGGCCTCGCGACCGTGCTCGCTGGACGTTGCCACCTGCGGATGGACGACACCAATCCGGACGCGGAAGACATGGAGTACGTCGCGGCGATCCAGCGGGACGTGCGCTGGCTCGGGTTTGACTGGGCCGAGCATCTGTTCTTCGCCTCGGACTACTACGAGCAGCTTTATGAACACGCTCTGCACTTGATTCGAATCGGCAAGGCCTACGTCTGCAGTCTCACCGAAGAGGAGATGCGCGAGCACCGCGGCAGCTTGACCGAGCCGGGCACCGAAAGTGTTCACCGGGGCCGAACGGTCGACGAGAATCTCGAATTGTTCACCCGAATGCGCAAAGGGGACTTCGCCGAGGGTGAGCACGTTTTGCGAGCTAAATGCGACATGGCGTCGCCGAACATGAAGCTTCGAGATCCAGCGATTTACCGCATAAAACGCACGCCGCACTACCGAACGGGCAACGCGTGGTGCATCTACCCGCTCTACGATTATACCCACTGCCTGAGCGATGCTTTCGAAGGCATTACCCACTCTATTTGCACGCTCGAGTTCGAAAACAATCGCGACTTGTACGACTGGGTACTCAACCAATTTGAGGTGTCAGCCGAGCCTTCGCCAGGCACCATTCCATGCCGTCCGCGGCAGCTCGAGTTTGCACGCCTGAACCTCTCCTACACCATGATGAGCAAGCGCAAGCTGCTGCAGCTCGTCCAAGAAAAGCGCGTTTCCGGCTGGGACGACCCCCGCCTCCCGACGCTCGCGGGCATGCGTCGTCGCGGCTACACGCCGGAAGCCATCCGTGCGTTCTGCGAAATGATCGGGGTCGCGAAAAACAACAGCCTCGTGGACGTCGGGAAACTCGAGTTCTGCATCCGCGACGATTTAAACCGGCGCTCACCGCGCGTGATGTGCGTGCTCGCACCCTTGGAGGTCCAACTCGATGGGTTCCCGGAAGCTGGCATCGAGCCGCTGGTCGTGCCGTCGTTTCCCGCCGAGCTCTCGCTGCCGGGCTCTCGGTCCGTCCCCATCGGCTCGCGCATTTTCATCGAGCAAGAAGACTTTTCGGAAACGCCGCCGCCTGAGTGGCACCGCCTTTCCCCAGGGGCGGTCGTGAGACTGCGTCATGCTGGGCTCATTCGCTGCGAAGAGATCCTGCGCGACGGCACGGGCTCGGTGACGGGGCTTCGTTGTCGCTGGCTCGGTCACGACGAGGCGAACCAGGCCAAGGCGAAAGGGACGATTCATTGGGTCTGTGCCGAGACTGCGCTTGACGTCGAGGTTCGAGTTTACGACCGACTCTTCGACGTCGAAGTCCCCGAGTCTCTCGAGCAACTCAACCCCACCTCCCTCGCGGTCCTCACGCACTGCAAGCTCGAGGCGAGCGCGGCCGGCGCGGAGTGTGGAGCATCGTTTCAGTTCGAGCGACACGGCTATTATTGCGCCGATACGGACTCACGGCCGGGGCGTCTCGTCTTCAATCGAACGGTGACCCTCAGAGACGGTTGGACCCGGGATGACGCAAAAGACCGTGCGGACACGCGCGAGGCCGCTCTTGCGCGACAAGAAAAGCAAAGAGCCGGTGCTGCAATGGCCGCGCGGGCACCGTCGGCGGCGGGGCTCGAAGGCGTCGAGCGGACACGCGCCGAGGCCTACGTGGCGGCGCATGGCGTGTCGGAGGCCGTGGCGGTGGTGCTCGCTCAGCACCGTCAGCTCGGGGAGCTTTTTGAACAAACGGTGGGTGCCGGAGCGAGTGGCAAAGCGGCCCAGGTAACGGCCAATCTCATCGCAAATGAGCTTGCAGGGCACTTGTCCGATGGGCCGAGGGCACTGCCGTTTGGCGGCGTTGAGCTCGCCGAACTCGCGGGCCTCGTCACGCAAGGGACGATCACGCATGGGGTCGCCAAGGAGGTGTTGGGGCAACTTGTGACCCGGGGTGGTCGCCCCGGGGACCTCGTCGCCGCGCTTGGCGGTGAGGCGCTCAGCGTGAGCGAACTTGGACCCCTCGTGGCCGCGGTCCTGGCCGCGCATCCCGATGAAGTTTCGCGCTATCGCGCAGGGAAAAACACGTTATTGGGTTTTTTCGTCGGCAAGCTGATGCGCGCTTCTCGAGGTAAAGCGGACGCGAAAGCCGCCGAGGACCTCCTGCGCAGCCGGCTCGGGTGAAGCCAAATTCCAGCCCTCCCGCGTGTCTCGCCTTGCGTGTCCACGGATTGCTCGGTAAAACTCAGAGCATGCTTCGTTTTTTGTCGACTCCCGCGGCCTTGCGGAAACAACTTCAGCTGGCGCTTTTCACAGTCTGCGGTGCTGGGGGTACGGCCATCTTGACGGAGGGTTGTTACCAAGCGTCGGACACGTTTCCCAACTGGACTTTCAGTACGGTCAGCCACAGTTCGAGTGCGGCGAGCACGGGCACGGGCGGCGCAGGTGGGATGGGCGGTGCTCCCGGTACCGGCGGGATGGGCGGCAGCGTGCCAGACTTTGACTGCTCCAAGACCAGCACCCTCGACAATCGAACCTATTTCGTGGAGTGCGTCCTCGGCAATCCCCAGGCAAACCACGCGCCCCAGGGAGGAATGAAATCGAACGGCACCGAAGGCTCCTGCGTCAACGGCAACTGCCATCTCGGCGGCAACATCAACTTCCTGTCGCCGGATGGTCTCGAGTACGAGACGATCACGACCTACCACTCCGAGGCGACGAACAAAGGCTTCATCGCCAAAAATCCTCTGACGAAGAGCCGCTTGCTCACCTACCCGATGCTCATCGACCACGCCGGGGGGCAAAAGTGGAAACCTTCCGACCCGAAGGATCCTCTCTACGAACTTTATTTGAATACGTTGACCTGGCTCGAGCGCGAGGCCGTGAATGTCAAAGAAGAAACGCTCATCGAGACGGAGGTCATCAATGCGAAGGGGTCTGGTGACAAGACAAACCCAACGCCGGAAGGCTTCGTCTACGTTCCGTTGGACTACGTGGCTGACCAATTGGGCGATAAAAAGCTTTACGGTGGCGCGATCACTTTCTTCAGCGTGGCCCACTCCGATTCGCTTCTCGAGTTATCGGAGTTCAAGGTGTGGCCGGCTCCTGGGGTCGGCATCGAGATCAAGGACCTGGGGATCCGGGTTTCACCCGCGGCCGACAGTGGCCTGACTGCGTCCGTCAACACGCAACTCTACGGCACGATCCAGAAGTTCGTCGCGCCTCAAAACGTTGTTTACGGCTCGGGCCAGGTGCTGCTTACGAACTGGAAGAAAGGCGCGGCCCTGTCCCTGCAGTTCAAGAGCATCCGCTCACTGCTCGCGGACAAATTTGGCAACGCCTACGCCCCCTGCGTCGATAGCGGAGCGTTCGCGAAAGCGGTGAAGAATCTGCCTTACGACATCAACAACTGCGACAAGCCGAACGGTCTCATGTACTGCGGCAAAATGTGCCACGGCGGCTCCGATTACACGGTCGATCCGACCAAGCTCACGTCGAAGATGAGCCTGTACCCGCTTTTTGCTTCCGTTCCGGACAACGAACTCGCGTGCGCGATTGTCCGTCCCTACATCACGCCTGGCCTCCCGGCGACGTCCACGCTTTTGTCGCGGCCGAACCCGAGTGTTGCGAGCAGCGCGGGCGACGCCAAGACCCACGCTTTCTTCAAGTTTTGCGAATCCACGAGCGCCTACACTGGGTTCAATAACGCCATGGCGCCCTGGGTGTGCGCGGAAAGCGCAACCGCCCTCTGCGGCGACAAATGCATCGACACCAAGACGAGCTTGACGAACTGCGGAAGCTGCGGCGTCACGTGCAGCGGCATGAAGAACCAAGTTTGCAACGACGGCTTCTGCGGTTGCGCGAGCGGCGCCAAAGTCTGCAACGGTATCTGCACGGACGTGCAGAAAAACACCAGCAATTGCGGTGCTTGCGGAGCGGCATGCGTGCTGGGCCAGGTCTGCAACGCCGGCGTGTGCAAGTAACCCGAGCGGGAAAAAGCCGCTCTCAGTCGCCCATGCGCGGTACTTCGTAAACCTTCTCGGGGTCCACGAGTTCGCTGAGAGGGCCAGCGGCCAACGTGTCAAAGATGCCGCTAAGCGTCCGGGCGAGTCCCGCTGACTGCACGAGTGCGCCCACATTTCGACTTTTGAAGAAGTAATCTCCACCCCAGTTGCTCGTCCCGAGCCAAACCTCGGATTCATCGACCACGAGGTATTTCGCGTGGATGACGCGCGCGAAGGGGATGAAGCCCGTCCTTGCTTCTGGGATGTTGACGAAGCGCACGAAAATTCCGGACTGGCGCGCAAGTGCCTGAGCCGCACCGACGCGCTTCGCTGATTTCTGCCAGTTGGAGAGCAGCACCTGCACCCTGACGCCGCGAACCGCAGCGCGGAGCAAGGCGGCGCTCAAGGCCTCGAACTTGGCGCCGTCGTGGCCAACGGTCTCGAAGCTCAACAATTGCACGCGGACGTCGTGTTTCGCGCGGTCCAGCGCCTCGACGATACGATCGAGGTCCCAAAAGCCAGGGTCCGAAAGATAGCCCTTGGGGCTAAGCAATGGCGTCACCTGGGCGTCGGCGAGAAGCTCGGGGGTTCGCGGCGCACCCAGGTCACGGGCTGGTGAACTCTCGCCGCCCGCGGTCACCCAGTCCGCATCAAAGGCGGACAAGAAGACGGCCGCTGCGTGCTGCGAGCGGATGCGCAATCCAAGTTCATGAATGTGGTCGAGGGAACGCCAGTCAAAGTTTGCACTCCCGACGTAGGAATCCTCTTCGTCGATGACCATGTATTTTGCGTGGTGCACGCCTCCCATCGACTTGGCGGCGTCAAACTCGCGCACGGTCACACCGAGACTGCGGACCCGCGCAACCGCCGCCGGGTCCTTTTTGGCGAAGTTCGCGTCGATGAGAAACCGCACGGAGACGCCTCGCTTGACGGCAGCGGCGAGCTCATCGAGCACGGGCTGGAGACGGTCTGTCCCCTTGGAGTCGGAAGGCTTCAGCGCGATGTAAAACGCACCGATCGCGATCGAGCGTTTGGCGCCCAGGAGCATCGCGCACCAGGTCGTGTCGGTATTGGCAATAGCCGGGTCGTCCGTCATCGCGCCGAGGGGCACCGATTCAACGAGGTTCAGCGGCTCCAGCGTCTTTTTCTCGGGACCGGGATGGGTTGTGAACGAGCTCGGCAGCGCATCTCCGGCAGGGTTTTTGAAGGAGCTCGGCGGAGCACCTCCGCTAGGGAAGCGAACCTGTGGAGCACAAGCGACGAGTACGAGCGGGAGCCAGGGCCAGATGCGAGACATTGGGTCCGAGCCTAGCTAGGTCGCCGCGTGGCTGGCTTGTTGAATGTCTCGGCCGGGGCTCTTTTCCGTCGGCGGCGCCTGGTCAGTCACTCTTTGTCGAGGCGCCCAACGACCCCTAGATCGAATTCAGCACCCATGTACCGAAAGTGCGGACGCAGCAGAACGTCGACTTTGTACCAACCCGCGGTGCCATCGACTTCGCTGACGGCAATTTTCGCCTTGCGAAGCGGTCGCCGGGCACGGATCCCCGGGGTGACCGAAACTTGGTCCGCCACGAATTGATTGATCCATTTCTGCAACTCGCGCTCCAGGTCTTGCCGTTCCTTCCAGGCGCCGATCTGCTCTCGCTGAAGAACTTTCAAGTAATGAGCGATGCGACTGCTGATGAACAGGTAAGGAAACTGCGTCCCCAATCGATGGTTCAGCGCCGCTTTATGGGCGTCTTCGCTGATACCGAAGTATTTTGGTTTTTGGCAGCTATTTGCTGAGAAAAAACACGCGTTATCCGTCTCACGCCGGAACGTGAAGGGCATGAAGCCTTGCTCAGAAAGCTCGAATTCTCGCCGTTCGGTGATGAGAATTTCGGTCGGAATTTTCGTCTGGATGTCGCCCATCGCCTCGAACCGGTGCAGCGGCAGTTCTTCCACAGTGCCACCGGTGTTCGGTCCGACGATGTTCAAGCACCAACGGAAGCGAGCGAAACTATCGGCGACTCGGGTGGCAAAAGCAAACGCAGCGCTGCCCCACAGATAGCGCTCATGGTGCCCGACCACATCTTCTTCGTATTCAAACGCGGCGACACGGGTCGTCTCCGGGCCATAGGGAAGGCGCAAGAGAAAGCGCGGCAGACAGAGGCCCACGTAGCGAGCGTCATCCGAGTCGCGGAAGGCGCGCCACTTGGTGTACTGGGGTCCCTCGAAGAGCGAGGTGATGTCGTTCAACTGGGGCAAGTCCAGGAACTGGTCGAGGCCAAAAAATTTCGGACCGGCGGTCGCAACGAATGGCGCGTGGGTCATCGTCGCGACCGATGCGCACTTGTCGAGCAGGAACATGTCCTGTGGGAGCGGCGTGAACTCGTAGTTCGCGATGAGGATCCCGTACGGCCGGCCGCCGAATACCCCAAACTCCGCCGAGTAACACAGGCGGTACATGCCGCTCTTTGCCACTTCAGGGGAGTCTTGAAAATCTTCGAGCAAGTCGCGCTTGCTCACGTTC
>CANMZR010000243.1 GCA_947502375.1 Polyangiaceae bacterium | reverse complement strand
AGTGGGCGGCCCCGGTTTGGGTGCGCGCTCCGGGCTCGGAGGGCTACCGTTGGACGCGCTTCTCCCGGAGCACGCGAGCCGCCACGCGGCCCCCACCGAGACGACCAAACGCACCTACGAGGTGGAGCCCGCGCGTCGTTCGATCGACAAAGCGATGCGCATCAAAGACGCCGAGCTGGGCCTTGATTTTCCGCCCGCGGCCGCCATTGCGGCGGTGTTGCGCGACGCGGTGCGCGGTTCGGATGCGCCGTTCGAGTGCACGGGTAGCTTCTCGGTCACGGTGAGCCCAACGGGCAAAGTGTCTGCGCTTAGCCTCGGTGGGTTTTCCGGGGGAGATCCTGCGACCTGGCAGCTCGTGCGAAAAGCCGCGTTCGCTCGCCTTTCATCTCGAAACTTCGAGATGAAGTCGAGCTTCGTCAGCGGGGCACAGGTCGGCGTAACCATTCGCTCCGAGCATAAAATGCCGGGTGGCGGGGTTGGCCGACAGGGCGCATCGTTCAGCTTCGACGTGGCCGACATCGGCGCAAAGCCGGTGCGCGTGGTGTCGATGAGCTTTAGCGCGAAGCCGCTCGAGTGATCCCGGGTTCCCGTGCTTGACCCGCCGCTGGCCCCGCCGTTTGATGCCACCATGCGACTGACCTTTTTTGCCGCGCTCGCTCTCATGGTCGTTGCCTGCAAGGAAACGGCGGCGACGGGCGACACCTCGTCTGCGACTGCGGGGCCTCCCTCCGTGACGCCTCCCTCCGTGACACCGAGCGCGGCGCCACTCCCGAAGCCCGAGGCGCTCGATGTCGTCGCGCTGAAGGCCTCCTTCAAGTGCGGGAAGGCAAGTGGGACGGGTCCTTGTGCGGTTCTGGATGAGTGGAAAGACTGTCAGCCCCTCAATCCTGTCACGCAGTCTGGCGATGGACGTTGGATGGGCAAGGGCTCTCTCGTCAAGGACGGGGCTTTCATCGATGAGTTCACGCTCGTGCGGAGCCGCTCCGTCCCTCTCGCGAAGGCCGGCGCCGGAGCCTTACCGGCGCTCATTGCCATCGATCGCATCCCCGACGACCGCAGTGGCGAAACGAGCAACGCCGAGAAGGCCGTGCGTGCCTTCGAGCGCGGGGACGTGGCGCTGCCGACAAACACGGCGATTCATTACCTGAAGGAGCGAACAGAGTGGTCGGAGGCACCCGTGATGGCCGCCCAAGCAAACCAGCTCTACGTCGCGACGGGCAGTGGCGGGTACCTCTGCGCCATCTCGAAACAACGCGTCTTGGTCGTCCGTCGCTCGCCGAGTCGCTCGCATGCCGGTGATGGGGTGTACGCCATCTTGTGGCCCGTGAGTTGGTGACGATGCGGGTCCCGGCGCTCCTCGCTTTCGCGACGGTCTCGCTCGCGGGTTGTGGTGCCCCAGCCGTCAGTCTGGGCGGTGGCGCGCGTGAGTATGTCGCTACCGATTACTCGAATGTCCTCGAGCGCTGGACGCGCACCGAGAGTTTGCTGCTGTTCGATGAGCTGACACGCGCACTCACCGTGACCGCGACGTTCGAGTCGTGGGACTTTCGTTGGGCCTACGTCATTCGTTACGGACAGGACTTTCGCGTCACCATTGCAGAGCGCCAGGAGATGTTGCGCCGGCAACTCCAAAAAACGCGCGAAACGCATGACGTCTTTCTGGCGCTTTATGGTTCAGCAGATAAGCAGAACGATCTCACCCGTCCGGATAGCGCGTGGATCGTCCGGTTGATCGACTCCACCGGCAACGAAACCCCACCGATGGACATCGAGGCGGTGAGAAACCCCGGTGCCCTCGTCGCGCGCTTTTACCCCTACAACAACGTCTGGCGAAAAGCCTTTCGGGTGCGCTTTCCGACGATGACGAGCGACGGTCACGCGACGATTGCGCCCACTGCCGAGTGGTTCGGTTTGCGCTTTGCGGGGCCGCTCGGAAACACCGATCTCACGTGGCAGTTGGTCGGCGAGCGCTAAGGGCCTGCGGCTACCTAACTTGAGCATTTCGGCGCCGATGCATCCCGGCTGGCGTCGTTAGCCGTCGTTCTTGCGCGCGCTCGCCAAGGCTCGTCTCCCGAAGTCCTGAGCGGCGCATGCGCCGGCCGAGCAGCGCATGTGCCGGCGCGCAACTCGCAGGCTCCGAAGCACAAGCGAGTCACATCGTAGCGAGTCACATCGTCGAGATGAGAACTTCGCGCGGTCGCGTTCCCACGGCTGGCCCAATGACGCCGCGTTGCTCCATGGTTTCGATGATCTTTGCGGCGCGGTTGTAGCCGATCCCAAGTTTTCGTTGGATGAACGAGGTGGTTGCTCGACGGGTTTCGGCCACCACGCGCACGGCCGCGTCGTACAGAGGATCGCTCTCGGCGTCGTTCCCGGTCGTACTCCCGCTGTCCTCGTCATCGTCACGTGAACGGACGATGCTCTCGTCGTACTCTGGTTCGCCCTGCGTGCGCAGATAGTCGGTGACGCGCTGAACTTCGTCCTCGGTCGCGAATGGGCACTGAACGCGTTTCACGTCGGTCGTTCCGTTGAGCTTCACGAGCATGTCGCCCTTGCCGAGCAGATGCTCGGCGCCTTGTTGATCGAGGATGGTTGCGCTGTCGTTTCGCTGCACGACACGGAAGGCGATCCGCGACGGAAAGTTCGCTTTGATCATGCCCGTGATGACGTCGACGCTGGGTCGCTGCGTCGCCAAGATCACGTGGATCCCCGCGGCGCGCGCTTTCTGGGCGAGGCGGGCGACC
Source organism: Polyangiaceae bacterium (assembly GCA_947502375.1). Taxonomy (GTDB): domain Bacteria; phylum Myxococcota_A; class Polyangia; order Polyangiales; family Polyangiaceae; genus SYFR01. Next base: position 4,703 of record CANMZR010000243.1, on the reverse strand, counting down.
GAGGACTCGACGTCCTTGCCGTGCGTCATCATGAGGTCCGCAAATTCGTCTACGACAACGACGATGAACGGGAGTTTCTTGGGGGGATCGACGTCGCTTCCGTCGGAGGCAGCCATGACCTCGCAGCCGGTTCCATCCGGCGCAACGGCTTCCACGCGTTTCGGCCCGGGGGGCATTGGCTTTTCGCCGTCGAGCACCGCCTCGACCCACTTGTTGTACGAGCCGATGTTGCGCGTGCCGGCATCCGCGAACAGTTGGTAACGCCGCTCCATCTCATCGACGGTCCACTTCAGCGCGTTCGCGGCCTGCTTCATGTCGGTCACGACGGGAAAGAGCAGGTGGGGGATCTTATCGAATGGCGCAAGCTCGACCACTTTCGGATCGATCATGAGCATGCGCAGCTCGTCCGGCGTGCGCCGATACAACATGCTGAGCAGCATGACGTTCAGCCCTACGCTTTTGCCGGCGCCCGTCGCTCCCGCGACAATCACGTGGGGCATCGAGGACAGATCGCCGAAACACGGGTTGCCGATGATGTCGCGCCCGAGCACGCATGGCAGCGGCGCATCCATCGACATGAATTGCTTTGATTCGAACAGTTCACGCAGGCTCACCGCCACCCGTCGTTCGTTCGGAACCTCGAAGCCGATGCGGTTCTTCCCGGGGATCGGAGCAACGATGCGCACCTTGCGAGCGAGTGCCAGTGCGAGGTCGTCAGCGAGGCTCGCCACGCGCGACACTTTCGTACCAGGAGCGGGGGCGACCTCGTACATCGTCACTGTCGGCCCCGGCCAGATCTCCTGGACTTTGCCTTCAATCTTGTAATCGGCGAGCGTTTTTTCGAGGAGTCTTGCCGTCTCGTGCAGCACCTCCTTGCTCGGTGCGTCCAGATTGGGGACGATGGGATCGAGCAACTCGGTTGACGGTAACTGAAAGCCCGTTTTGCTCGTGGCCGCCGCGCGGTTTCGTTTGGCCTTTTCGGTCTTCGTCACCTGCGAGGTGTCCACGATGAGCGGCTCTTCGAGGAGCTTATTGGGGTCTGCGTGCGGCTCTGATGCGGAGCCCGTCGCGTTTCGCGAGAGCGCTCTTTTCGCCGTACTTTCGTCTTCCGTGCTGGCACCTCGAGCGCTTGCGCCCGAGGCGTGGTGCAGTCGCAGGACTTCGTGGGCCGCGGCTCCGAGCGGTCGGATCGCCGTCGGGTCTAGCTCCGCCCCCGAAGTCATTGCCGCGCCGGTTTTTACAAAGCTTTTGGAGGCAGGGTCGCGGTGCGTACTCGCATCGTCGGGCACCGGAGTCACGGTCTCGCCGAGCGGACCTTGCGGTGCGGGGGTCTCGGCATCGAGCGGGTCTTGGGTGGGCAACGAGGCGGTTGTCACAGGCGGACGCCGTTCGCTTAGGTTCCCGACGCCGGGCCGATTGAGCCGCACTCGCGGGAGTCGCTCATTCTCGTAGGGCTGCTCGGCGTAGGCCGCGATGATGTCGTCGGCGGCCTCGGGGGCGAGGATTCGGGGCTCGTTTTCGCGGCACTCTCGCTCGCGGCGCTCCTGGTCCGCGGCCCGTGCGCGCTTCCACGCGGTCGCGAGAACGCCCGCGCCACGCTGCGCGCTTGCGCTCGCGGAGAGCAACCAATGGCGGAGCTGCTGCATGGATTCGATGAAGGAAAACGTTGCCCTCTCGACGAGAATGAGGCCGACGACGGTCAGCCCGACGAGGTACGACCCGACCGTCGAGAACAGACTGCGCATCACGCTGCCAAAAAGTTCGCCGACGAGCCCACCGAGCGGCATCTCGCCGAACGTGTGGCTCCGCGGGAACGCGATGTGGATGAGGCCCGCCAGCGTGACCGCGACGAGGACATCGCCACTCACACGCGTGATGCGAAACTTCAGCTTGCGATCGGTGAGCAGCGGCTGCGACACGAGCATCAATTCGAGCGGGGCGAGCCACGCGACGATCCCGACCGCGTGCACCAGGGCGTTTGCGAGCACCGCTCCAACCGGTCCGACCCAATCTGGGCCGCTCACCTCTGGACGCAGCGGGCTGGCTTCGTAGGAGGCCAGCGCAAGCGCGAGGTAAAGCCCCGATGCAATGAACATCAACGCCGCCGCTTCCCGAGCATAGGTCCGGGCGCTTCGCGACACCCTTGCGTCGACACGCGGGCCTTCGTCCACGGCCCGGTCGCGAGCTTTGTCGGCGATTGGGCCAGTCGGCCCGCCGCTCTCGCCATCATTCTGTTTGCCTGGCCACAGGGACCGGAACGCTGCCAAGGAAATTGCCATGCCTACATTTACCTACAACCGAGGGTTTACCTCGGGAGGCCGCCGGAGCGCAAGTTTGCTTGGGCGACTGCTGAACGGGCATTCACATCCCCGGACTCAAAAGTAAAATCGCGTTACAAATCTTTCCAATCTAGGGCAGTCGAGCGGTACCATTCCCACGTTCCTTTCTCCCATCATTCCATGGTCGCTCGACAAACGCGTACGCGCCGCAGCGCGCTCAAGACTTCCGCTGGGGCTTTCGTCCTGGCGGCCGTGGCAAATACCCTTTTGGGATGCTCGGTCGCTCCTGCCGATTTGAAACGGTGGGAGCAGACCAGCGAGGGACCAAAGCGGCTTTCGGCCGTGATTCTTTACGACAAATACCCGTCCCCACTGCGTGTGGAGGCGGCCATGTCGCTCATCGAAATGAAGCCGCAGAAGGGCCAACGCGTTGGCATCGAGCGGCTCGTCAAGGGCGCGTTCGCATGCGACTCGGCTTGGATGGAACGCAAAAGTGACGAGCCGTGTTCGAAAGCGAGTTTGTCGCCTGAGACGCGCGCGAAACTTCTTGAAGGGCTCGTTCCGCGCATCATCGAGGAACTCAAGAAGCCGTCTCCTCCGCCCGCTCAAAATGGGCAAGTAGCACCTGACCCGTCCTACAAATACAAGGACGCGGCGCAACTGCTGCTCACCTACGACAAGACTCCGATCGTTGCGGATGCCGCGCTGAAGCAGCAACTCCTCGGCGCCTTGCGGGATTGGGCGATGGTGGACTTCAACCGGAAGCTCAACGACCAAACGCAGATGTTCGGCATGGAGCAATTGCTCCGCCTTATCGGTCCGACCTCGGTGGAGAACCTCCCCGCGCTCATGGACCGCAACGTGATCCGCGATCTCACAAAAATGGCGGACCTGATCGACAAGCTCGGTGACGCGAAGACGAAAGAACAGGCCAGCAAAAAACTGGTCGAAATCATGACCTACGTCGCCTCCGAGCAGTGGCGAAAAGATAACAAAGATAACGAAGATCAAGAAGGGACGATGACCAAGGTCTTCGTCGCCATGAAGAAGGTCGGTGGGGCATCCGTTACGGGGTATTGCCTGGCTCTCGCGGGTGAAAAGTCTCGAAACGTCAAGCTTCGGACCGGCGCGCTCAATGTGCTTGAGAACCGCATCGAGAAAAAAGACACCGCCAGCATCAAGAAGCTCGCTGACCTTACGAAGGCGAAAGACGCGCCTCTTCCGGTCGTCGATGCCGCGTTTCGTTTGCTGAAGCAGCTTCCACGCGAGGCTGTAATCACAAGTCTTTTCCAGTTGCTCGACGTCGAGGACTGGAAGGTTCGGCGGCTCGCCGGTGCGACCATTCTGCAAATGTCGAAGGTCGAGAATATCGCCGAGTTCATGACGGAGCTCGGCAAGCGAGCGAAGCACAATTTCAATCCAGCGGAAGCGCGAACCTACGCCGCCTACCTCGCCGAATTGAAAGAGGGGACGCCGCTCGAGAAGCTCAAGCCCTACTTCAAGGACGAGGCCATCAGCGCTCGGGTGACCGCTCTCTCCTACTATCTCGTCAGCGGCAGCAAACACGACGTGGCGGCGCTCAAGCCCTTCATGGACGACAAGGACAAAGTTCCGAAGTGCGACGAAAAGGACAAGAACGAGTGCACATGGGTATGCATTCTCGTCGGCGCGGACAAGAAGGAACAATCCAAGATCGTGGAGACGGTGGGTGACTTCGTGACTTACTGTGTCCTTCCGCAACTCGCCAATCGCGAGCCCAAGAAGCTCGAAAAACCCAAGGAAAAGCCGGCGGACTCCCCCAAGGAAAGCGCGGGGGCCGGTGGTGGGTGATGGTCGTTCTCCTTACGCCCCACGTGGTTCCCTCGTTGCAAACACGTCGGGACGTTTCAATCAGTCAACCGTGCAGGTAGCAAAGTGGATTCAGGAATGAGCGGCGATCCCAACAAAAAGAGCTCCCGGAATTTCCAATGTCGTGACGTGCTTTGGGATGCGTTCGAGCAGATGGCTCGCGACCTTGAGTGCTCTGTCGACTACCTCATCAACGAGGCGATGAAGCAGTACGCTCGGCAACGTACGCAGGGAGGGCGCACGCCTTTCCCGACGGGTTCGAATGCGCCAGAGCAAGGGGCGCCCGGGTACCCTCCCCAGGGAGCTCAGGCTGCGGGAATGGCCACGCAAGCGCGTCCGATGCCTGGCGCACCGCCCCCGCCCCCCGGCGGCTATGCTCCTGGGCCTGGTGGCTATGCTCCCCCGGGCGCTCCGCCTGGTGGCTATGCTCCCCCGCCGGCTCCGCCTGGTGGCTATGCTCCTCCGGGTGCTCCGCCTGGTGGCTATGCTCCCCCGGGTGCTCCGCCTGGTGGCTATGCTCCTCCGGGTGCTCCGCCTGGTGGCTATGCTCCTCCGGGTGCTCCGCCTGGTGGCTAT
>CANMZR010000242.1 GCA_947502375.1 Polyangiaceae bacterium | reverse complement strand
CCAGCGCATGCTCGAGCGTGCCGAGGCCCAGACTCCAAAAAAGGGCCCGGCGAAGCTGCCGGACGAAAAGACGATCACTCTTTATGTCGCGACCCAGGGAGCGTCGATCACCGTATCGAACGTGATCGAGCTGGTGCTTTCGGACGGCATCGTCGAGGCCAAGAACCGCAAAGGCGAGCTTTTCATCTTGGCTCTCGCTGACGTCCTGGCCGCCGCTATCCATGCCAACGACGACCGCGGGGCAGGCCGTCGGGCGGGTTTCGTCGGCTGAGCTTGGTGCTTTCTCGGCGGTTTTTTTGCCGCTTCGGCTGACGCCTCCGCGGTGGCCCGTTTTCGTTTGCCTCTTCGGCTGACGCCTCGTCGAGCATCGGCTACGGCTTGCACGTGGGGAAAGAGCCAACGTCGCCGCCGCCTTGGCTTAAGCCAGACGATCACATCGTCCTCGACGGCGTGACGAAGTCGTTCGGAAACACCGAAGTTCTGAAGCGGCTCGACATTCGCTTCAAGCGGCACGAGACCGCGGTGATCATCGGCGGCTCGGGCGCGGGTAAAACGACCCTCCTCAGGCTGCTCATTGGCCTCGATACCCCAACGAGCGGACACCTCTGGGTGGACGGCGAGGACATCACTCGACTCGGTGAAGTGGCGATGAACCGCGTGCGGCAAAAATTCGGGATGGTGTTCCAGTACGCGGCGCTCTTGGACTCGTTGAATGTTTTTGAAAACGTGGCTTTCCCGCTCCGCGAGCACCGCAAGCAACTCACCCGGCGGCAGCTCGACGACCGAGTGCGCGGCATGCTCGCGACCCTCGGCATCGCCGGCAAAGAGGAGCACATGCCCTCGGAACTCTCGGGCGGACAACGAAAGCGCGTTGGCCTTGCCCGTGCGTTGATGCTTGAGCCCGAGGTCCTCGTTTACGACGAACCCACGAGCGGTCTCGATCCGGAAACAAGTCGCATGGTAGACGATCTCATCGAGGAAACCCGTGAGCGTTTCAACGTGACGAACGTGGTCATCTCGCACGACATGGCGAGCTGCTTCCGCATCGCCCATCGAGCTTATTTGCTTCTCGAAGGTCGCGTGGTTGCCGAAGGTACCCCGCACGAACTCGCTTTCGGTGAGAACGCGAGCGCTCGCGAGTTCATCGCGAAAAGTGGCGTGGCCCCCGAAAGACTGCGGCGTCTCGTCGACGCTTGAGGGCCGCGACGCTCGAACACCGCGACGCTCGAGCACCGCGACGCTCCGAGCACACGGCCTCTTTACTCCAAGCGCGACCGCGCAATGACCAGCCGCTGCACTTCGCTCGTGCCTTCGTAAATGCGCGTGACGCGAACGTCCCTGAGATGGCGTTCAACCGGAAAGTCCCGCACATAACCGTAGCCGCCGTGGATTTGCAAGGCGCGGTCACAGATCTTCCAGGCGGACTCGCTCGCGAAGAGCTTCGCAATGGCCGCCTCTCGACTGAAGCGACGCTCGCCCTTTTCCTTCAGTTGCGCGGCTCGGAAAGTGCAAAGCCGCGCGGCCTCGAGCTCGGTCTTGCTGTCGGCGATCATCCACTGGATCGCCTGAAATTCCGAGATGGGCTGACCGAACTGCTTGCGCTCCTTCGAGTACAGGATGGCCGCCTCGAGGGCCGCTGTGGCAATTCCGATGGCCTGGGACGCGATACCAATTCGTCCGCCATCGAGCGCCATCATGGCGACCTTGAACCCCGCCCCGATGTCGCCGAGCAGCGCGCGCTCTGGCACGAAGCAGTCATGGAAGGTGAGCGGAACGGTCTCGCTCGCGCACAGGCCCAGCTTCTCCTCGTGCTTACCAACCTCGACGCCAGGTGTCCCTCGCTCGACGAGAAAGCAGCTCAGGCCCTTGTTGCCGAGACGTTCCTCCGGCGTGTCCGTGCGAGCCCAAACGATCATCACACCGGCCTGGCTTCCGCTGGTGATCCACTGTTTTTGGCCATTCAGAAGGAACCCGCCGTCCGTCCGCACGGCGCTCGTCGCGATGCCCCCCGGATCGCTGCCGGCGCCGGGCTCACTCAATCCAAAGGCACCTGCTACGTACTCCCCACTCGTTAACTTCGGGATGTAACGCTCTTGCTGCTCCTCATTCCCGAACCGGTGCAGGACCTCACCGACCATGTTGGTCACAGCCATCGTCACGGCGGTCGATGCACAGCCCCGGGCCACCTCAATCATGGCGAGGGAATAAGCGACGACGCCGGCCTCGGCGCCCCCGAGCGACGCCGGCAAGTTGACCCCCATGAGGCCGAGCTCCGCGAGACCCTTCAGCTGCTCGGTTGGAAAACGTCGTTCGCGATCGAGCGCGGCGGCAACCGGCTTGAGTTCGCGCTCCACAAACTCGCGAGTGCTCTTCACCACCATCGCTTGCGTCTCGGTCAACTCAAACTGCATGGTCGGTTTCCTCGACGGCGGTTGGCATGCGACACCTTAAGCCAGGCAAAAACTCGCGCAAGCCAATCCTCTTGGGTTACGACTCGCGAGATGCGCGTATTTTCAAGCTGGCGTGCATGGTGTTTCGGGCTTCAAGTGGTGGCGTGCGCCAGTGAACGGGACGGTGCGGGGCTCGAGGACGAGACGCTTTCCCCAGAAGCGGCAGCGGCCACGAGCGCCGGCGTCCGGCTGACTTTGGATGCTGCCGAAGCAAGGGCCAGTGCTTCAGCAAGTCCATCCGGAACGGCGTCAGGAACTCCATCCGGAACGGCTTCAGCAACGGCCCTTGAAAGTCCGCGCGAGCCCGCCGAGAAACAGCGGGAGGCGAGCCCCTGGCCGAGCCCCGAGCGTCTTGATATCGGCTTTCCGAAGCCCCTTCCTGGCGCAAGAATTTACAGTAAATCAAGGCATTTATGGATTCGAAGCCAGCCTGGGCCAGGCCCCTCCGACTGGCTCGGCTACTTGTCGCTTGGGGACTCGGTCCGCGTGCTGGGTGGCGACGCGCTCAAGGCCCGGAGGGGCGTCGGGGACGGCGCCTCGTGCATCGACTGGTACGCCGTCGAACCCCGCGGCTTCGTTTGCACGGGCTCCGAGGGCACCCTCGACGCCAACGACCCGGAGGTTGTGGAACTCATGCGCGGCCGTGCGAACAGCGAGTCGGCCTGGCCGTACCGTTACGGCGAGTCACTGGGTACGACGGTGGCGTTCTCGCTGCCTGGCGGTGCCGGCGCGCCGGGCGTGCCTCCGTTGTTCTCACTCGGGCTTGGTGGCCGGTCGCTGACCCACGAGATCGCCCCTCGCTCCACCGTGGCGTACACCGACGCCTTCCAACATCAGGGGCAAGATTACCTCCTCACTTGGGACCGCGGCCTCGTCAAAAGCGAGCGTGTGCGGCCCTACGAAGAGTCGCCTTTTCACGGCGTTGCACTGGGAGGCGCTTACAATCTTCCCCTCGCGTTCGTCAAGGATGACGGCGGTGGCGACGAGCTCGGCCGGACCGACGACGGTCGCTTCGAGCCGCTCGCCCAAAAACTCGAGCGGTTGGAGGTCCTGCAGCTCACGGGGAAAACCGAAAAAAATAAAAACGAGCTCCTGCACGAGACAACCGGCCACACCTGGGTCCGCGATTCCCAGGTCGGCATCGCACGCGCAGCCACCGCACTCCCTGGCCTCATCCCTTCGGCTAGAGGCCGTAAAACCTGGCTCGACATCAGCATCATCAACGGCACGCTGGTCGCCTACGAAGGCCACACGCCCGTTTACGCGACGCTGATTTCGGCGGGTCGCGGGGGCTTACCGGTGCCGGGGATCGCGCCCCTGAAGACGGCTTCCACGCCCACCGGACTTTACGCAGTTCTGAGCAAATTCACTACCGCAACGATGGTATCGAGCACCATCTCGACGTTCGTCCACTCGGAAGTTCAATATCCCCAGAACTTCGACGGACCCTACTCGCTCCACGCCGCCTACTGGCATGATCGCTGGGGCCAGAGGAAGAGCGCGGGCTGCGTGAATCTCGCACCGGTCGATGCGCGCCGTCTCTTTGCGTGGACCGATCCACCCTTGCCGGAAGGCTGGCACGGAACGAAATCCGGCGTCGCCTCGGACCCGCGCACGCTCGTCGCCATCCACCGCTGAGCGCTCCTGCCGCCGGATGCCGCTTGCCATGGGCCCAATTTCTCGCGAGCATCACCGTGAGCCGACCCATGGGTGACAACCCCAAAAGCCCGAACATCAAACCCAACGAGCCCGCACACAAGGGCTCCATGCTACCGCCGGGTTCGGCGTTCGGTGGCCTGCCGTCTCGTGGCCCAGGAAAGATGAGTGGCGCGCGCCCATCCGTCCCTGCGAATGCTTCCCCTACCAACGTGAGGCATGACGACGCACGGAGGCTCCTCGCGAAACTGCACAAAATTCGCCCGATGAGTGCGTCCGCCCAGCGCGTTCTTGCGCTCACGGCCGATACGAATGCCGACATCGGAACGATTGCGGACGCCATCGCCGGCGACCCGTCGCTCGCGACCGAGACGCTGCGAATTGCGAACTCCGCCGTGTATCGCCGGTCCTACCCGGTCGATGATCTGCGGCGCGCTGTCATGTCCATCGGGTTGCAGCAGGTCCGGACGATGGCCACTGCGATGGCGTTGCTCGGAACGGTCTCCTCGAACCATCCGCTGTTCGAGGAGCTGCACAGCGCCTCGGTTCTCTCCGCGACGCTCGCCGGGCTGTTGACGACGGAATTCTTCGAGGTCGAAAAGAGCACGGCCTTCATCGCCGGTCTCTTGAGCGAGATGGGCGCCATGGCGTGCTTGATGATCGATGAGGAGTACGCAGCCGTCCATCGGTCCATCACGGGTGGTCCACTCGACAGGGAACGCGTCGAGCGTGCAGCCTACGGCATCACGTCATGGGAAATCGGCGGACAACTTCTCGCCAGAAATCATATGACACCCGCCATCGTCGATTCCGTCTCCCAACTCCCCGACTTACGAGAACGAACCGTCTCTCAGCTCGCCCGCATCACGGTGTTCAGCCGCAGTGCAGCGCCGGTCATTTTAGCGGCGGAGCGGGATCGAAACTTCGTTGGGACGCGCACCCAGCTCGCCGAACTGGCAGCTATTTCAGGCCTCGAAGTGGGTCCGGACACGCTTGTCGCACTTTGCGATTGGGCCACGTCGAGCGCCGCACTGATGCTCGGTGGGGCCTCGTTCTAGGAGACTCGTGCGTGTTACGCGACCGACCAACTGTCGACCGCCCGCGTGATGCCTTCGACGAACGTCGCTTCATCGGTGAGCAAGCTCACGACAAAAATGCCCGCGGTCGTGATGTCGAAAAAGTAGCCAGGGTGAACGAGCACGCCGACGGCCAGAGTACGCTCGAGCCACTCGTCATCGGAGCGCGTCCGCGGCAGCTGAACGAGGGCGTACCAACCGCCGTCGAGCGGCAGCCGTCGCAGTTGAGAGCCCGTTCCCACAGCGGCGAGAGCCGCGTCCAGCGCCGCGAGATTGGCCGCAAGCCGCGCGCGCACTCGGACCTGCAAGCCCGGCACTGCGGCCAGAATTTCAGGGAGCGCCAGTTGCACGGGTGTCGCCACGGAGAGGTACGTGTCAGCGAGCACCTCGAGCCGCTCGAGCGCCTCGCGTCTCACTCGTTCATCGGCACCCGCGACGACGATCCAAGCGAGCTTCAGTTGGGGCATGAGAGCCACCTTGGACAGGCCGCTCATGACGATGGTGAGAGCTTCCGTTCCCCCCGCGAAGGTCGGTAGCCGATCCGGTGCCAGGGTGCCGTGGGCGTAATCGGCGAACACTTCATCGACGAGCAGCGGTGCGTCGTTGTGTCGAGCCAGCGTCGCAAGGCGCGCCGCTTCGTCTCGCCGTGTGAAGACGCCGGTTGGGTTTCCAGGGTGAACGAGCGTGACCGCACGCGCGTTTTTATCAGCGAATAGTCGGTCGATTTCCGCGAGATCGATGCGCCACCCATCCTGCCGAACCAACGGATAGTCAACGAGCCGCAACGCTTCGAGATCGGCCAGGAACGGCAAAAGCGGATAGCCCGGACTTGGAACCAAAACGCAGTCCCCCGGCTCGCAGAAAAGTTTGAACATCCATCCGTACGCTTCACTGGTGCTCGCGCAGAGGACGATTTGCTCAGGTGAAACCAGTGCGCCCCGCGCTCGATAATAAGCCTGGATGGCTTCGCGAGCGACGAGCGCGCCGCCAGGCTCCGGCCGGTAGGTGGCACCCCGAGCTTCACCTAGCCGCGCCACGAGCCCCGGTTCCGCGAAGCCGGCACGGGTCGGATTGCTCTCGGTGAGATCGAGCAACGGTCCACGCGCTTGTGCGAGTAGCTCGCTCAAGCGACTCGGTGCGCGTGACCAACTCGTCCGTTTCGAGAACATGTCACGGACAGTGAACGACGTTCACCGCAGCCGCCGCACCTTCGGAGAGCGTCAGGTACCCGTTGCCGCTCGCAGCCCACTCGACAGACTCGCCTTGCGCTTCGAGCGCGACCGGTACACTGCAGGGATTACCGGCAAGCGCAGCCGCCAGCGAGTCCAGCATCGGGTAGTAATAAAGGCCCGTGTAAGTCCGGAGAAGGACTCCCGCACCCTTTGGGTGAATGGAGCCACCCGTGAAGCGCGGCAGGAACCCTTGCGGCGCGACGGCCGCGATTTTTTCGAGCACAACCACCTTGCCTGGGGTGAGCGGCAATGGGAACCGGTAAGCACCCGACGGCCCGGACTCGACCTTCGTGACGATCACAATCTCACCGCTCGTGGGATGAACGAGGAGCGTCTCGGCGTTGTGGCTCCCGTCGGGATACGTGAACATCAGCGGCTCGCTCGCGACGTTGTGCGTCCCCGATTCAATAGCGAGCGGCTCCGTCACCCGGTACACCGTGTAGCTCGTGCGCTGTCCTTTGTTGTCACCGATGTCCGCCAAATAGATGCAATGTCCGACGGGGCATGGGCCGGCCGCTGCGTCTTCCCAATCGACCGCAAACGCGCCGTCCACATCGTAGGTAGCGAGGTCATGCCCGGCTTCGTCGATGGCAAAAAAGCGCGGCGTGTCGCCCGAATCGTTGTGAACGAAATAAGTGCCTGGGTGAACGACACTCGCCGCCATCCCGGAGACTTCGAGCAGCTCCACGGACTCGATGTGGCCCTTCGACGTCGGGGCCTGACATTGCTTGCAGGGCTCAAACGGAATCGGAGTCGTTCCGCCGCTGCCCGTCGTGCCGGCACTGCCCGCCGTACCAGCACTGCCCGCCGTACCAGCACTACCGACCGTGTCAGACGAGACCCCGCTGCTAGCCGCCGTGGACGAGCTTGCGTTCTCGGTCGACTCCAAAGACGTCGTAGCGCCACCGGCGACGACCGGCACGCGCGTCTCGCAGCCGACGAGAGAAAGCCCCGGCACGAGGACACAGAGGAGGAAAACACGACATTTGTGAGTTTTAACTTATAGCGCGAAAAGCGATTATTTGGAAAATAATAAATAATTTAAATTTGTTTTTGTTTTAGACTTAATT
>CANMZR010000241.1 GCA_947502375.1 Polyangiaceae bacterium | reverse complement strand
CGAGTAGCACCGGTGGCACATCGAGTAGCACCGGTGGCACATCGAGTAGCACCGGTGGCACATCGAGTAGCACCGGTGGCACATCGAGTAGCACCGGGGGCACCGGGGGCACCGCCGCGCGCTCCACGACGACCGGTGCCGGGGGCGGAGCAGCAGGCGGAACGTCGAGCATCGCCTGCGGCGAGAATACGCCTTGCACCAACACGCCATGCTGTTGGTCAGCTAAATATGCCACTTATGCGTGTCAAACGGGCAATACCTGCGCGGCGGATTCTTTCCCCGTGGCTTGCGACGACTCCTCGGACTGCCCACCGGACAAACACCGATGCTGTTGGACGGGCATCGGTGCAACGTGTGCGACCACCTGTGGGATGATGGTGGTTCAGCTTTGCCAGGAAGACAACGAATGCGGAAATGGTGGTCAGTGCGAAATATACAAAATCGGTAAGATTGCCACCCCGTGGAAGCGCTGCGTAAAATGAGCCGCCGTCCTGTCCACATTCGGGCGTGGGCCCTTCTAGGGGGAGTTTGTCTCCTGTCGGCTTTCGGTTGCGGGTTCGAGTCCACACTCTTCGGCGAACCTGGCGTGACCGGTTTCGGCGGTCAGAGTGGTCTCGGAGAAACGAACGCTGGCAGCTCCTCGGGGAACGCAACGTCGAGTCAGTCAACGGGCACGCCCTCATCGGGTAGCTCGGTCGGGAGTGCAGCGACTGGTGCAGGGGCTGCGACCACCGCCACGACCGGCGCGACCGGCGGGACCACGACGGCGACGGGTTCCGTCACGAGCAGCGGAAGTTCCAGTGCGGCGGCCGTCACCTCGGTGAGCGCATCGGTCGCTAGCTCGTCGGCCATGAGTTCGTCAGCGGCGGGCGGCGGCGTCGATCATGCGATCCCTTGCGGCGCAAACCAAACGTGCCCCGCGCTTTGCTGCCTCGGTCTACTCGCCCAAGACTGCAAGGCGACGGCTGCCGAATGCAACGCGTTTCAATCCGTGATCGCCTGCAATGACCTCGCAGATTGCGATGTCGGCAACGTGTGCTGCATGACACAACTCGGGTTTGCCAAGGTTACGGCTCAATGTGCGAGCACCTGCCAGGGCAAAAAAACGCGGGTCCTCTGTGCGACCGTGGCGGACTGCGGACCGAATTACGCGAGTTGCGCGGATGCGGGCCCTCTTGGCCTGCCAGGCTTCTTTTATTGCAAATAACTAGAAGAGCGCGAACACGAAAGGTTTGCAAAAAATGAGACCGCTAGTGCGAGCTGGTAGGGGGGGTCTGTTTGGTGGCGCTCCTGCTGCCCAACGGGTGTGGCAGTGACTTCGTTTTTCTTGGTGGCGCGGGTGGCGCAAGCTCGAATAGCTCGAGCGATGCGGCAAGCTCGAGCGATGCGGCAAGCTCGAGCGATGCGGCAAGCTCGAGCGATGCGGCAAGCTCGAGCGATGTGGCAAGCTCGAGCGCGATGGCGAGTTCCGTCGGCTCATCGGCCGCCGCTACAGTGGGCTCGAGTACGGCGGGCGGCGGGGCGAACGATAAAATGCTGCCCTGCGGAAACATGACGTGTCCGAGCATCTGCTGCGGGCTCTATGTGCAAACCTGCCAGACCGACTTCGCGAAGTGCCTGAACATCGCGGCCTCTGCCGCCGAGTGCAACGACAAAAACGACTGCGGTGCTGGCTTGATCTGCTGTGTGTCAGCGCAAAGCGTCAGCAACAAGTTGGCGGCGCACTGCGATGGTTCGTGCGACGGCCCAGGCAAGTGGAAGCTGTGCCTCACGAGCGCCGAGTGCCCGTCCGAGTTCAGTTGCGAAGATTTGACGAACAGTAAGTTTCCCAAGGGCTACAAGTATTGCCAGAGTCCCTGATGATGTGGCGCGCTGTCCTGTGTTGTGGTCTTGGTGCCGCCTCGGCGTGGGCATGCAGCGGTGACGAGTCTTCCACGCGTGACCCCCGTTCCGGCAGCGCGGAGTCGAGCGCGGAATCGAGCGCGGAATCGAGCTCCGCGGCAGGGGGCGGCAAGGGTCTTCCGTGTGGCACGAGCAAAACGTGCGCAATCGCTTGCTGTCTCATCAGCAACGAATACGGGGTCCAGTGCACGAGCCCGCCCGAAGCTTGCCCGTCCACGGCCTTCGTGAAGACCGAGTGCGATGGGCCGTCGGACTGCACGGCGGAGCAGGTGTGCTGCGGCAGCTACGACACCACCTTCAGGACAGGGTGCCGCGCGTATTGCAACGATGGCGAGGCCACGTTCTGCAACGCCAACTCCGAGTGCGAAACCGGCAGCTGCAAGGACGTCAGCTGGAACGGACCGACCGGCTACAAGTCCTGCCAGCTTTGAGCCTCGGCCGCACGTGCCTTCAGCGGCTCGTCCGCAGCACGCGGCGCACTTCGTAGCGCTCGAAAGCCAGCGCGAGCAACCGCGTGACGAGCCGAGGGCCGTCCACACCACCCTCCTTCCAGAGCCTCGGAAACATCGATAGCGCAGTGAAACCGGGCAGGGTATTCACCTCGTTGACGAAGGCGTCCGTGCCCGAAACGAACAAGTCCACCCGCGCGAGCCCCGCACAGCCGAGCACGCGATACGACTTCAGAGCAAGGAGCTGCAACGCCCTGCGCTCCGCCGGTGCGAGCGGTGCGGGTGCCACGAGGCGAGCGCCTTTCGGATCGAGGTACTTGGCATCGTAAGAGTACCAGCCGTCCGCGTGCTCGACGACAATTTCACCGGCCTCGGACACTTCGGGCGAATCGTTCCCGAGGATCGCGAATTCGATCTCGCGGGGGGCCTCGAGCCCTTGCTCGACGAGGACGGTGGTATCGAGCTCAAGCGCCAGGTCCACCGCCGCACTCAATTCCTCGAGCCGCCTTACTTTGCTCACGCCGAGGGAAGAGCCCATGTTCGCAGGCTTGACGAACGAGGGAAAGCCGAGCGCCGCCGCCCGGGCGAGACACGCATCGGGAGTGGCACGGTAGGCCGCGCGCTCGAAGGCAATCCAAGGCACGAGCGGCAACTCAGCGTGTGCAAGGACACGCTTTTGCAAAAGCTTGTCCATGCCCACCGCCGACGCCGCAACACCGGAGCCGACATACGGGACCGCGGCGAGCTCGAGCAAACCCTGCAAACAGCCGTCTTCGCCATACGGCCCGTGGAGCACCGGAAAGACGACGTCGAACGGCTCGGGCTCCTGACCTTCGATGCAAAGGACGTGGCGCGCGCCGTGAAGTGGCGGCATCGGCTCGAGCCATGCGCGTGGTGCGCTCGCGTCGACGCTAACGTGACGTGGGTCATTTGTTGACGGCAACTGTTCGGGCGAAAGGCGATGCCAACGACCCGCTTTGTCAATGCCGCAGAGCAGCGCCCGGAACTCGGTTGGATCGAGCGAATCGATTACGAAACGTGCCGAAAGCAGAGATATTTCGTGCTCCGCAGAGCGACCGCCAAACAGGATGAGGACCGTCTTCATCGTCGAATAGGTTTCTCCGCACTCCGGGGCCGCGTCAAACTCAACCGGACTTCGGAATCCAACCGGCCAGGGCCTTTTCGACGAGGGACAATCTGTCCTGGCCCCAAAAGAGGGAGCCTTCCGGGTGGACGGCCGTCTGGACGAGGAAACACGGAGCGCCGCATACCCCACGCGCCTCGGCTTCGCTCGTGGCTCGACGCAGGGCGTCCTTCGTCTCGGCAAGCTCCGCACCCGCCAGCAAAGCGGCTCCGTCGAGGCCGACCGAGGCCGCGATAGAACACAGCTCGGCGGGGTCATTCAGGTCGCGATCGTCCACCCATAGCGCGTGAAAGAGCGCGGTGACCAGCGGCTCGCGCGTCTCGTTCGGAAGCTGCAAGGTCATGCGGAGCGACTTCACCGTGTTCATTGGAAAGCGCGAAGGAAAACGAAGCGCAACTCCGTACCGTTTGGCCCACCGATGCATGTCGTCGTTGACGAAGCGCTGCTTGACCGCGGGCATCGTGAAGAGCGGAACGTCGGGGGTACCGATCGTACGAAAAAGCGCCCCTAGCAAAAAGGGCTGATGGACGAGCTCCGCGCCCTGCCGCTTCGCCACGGCGTGCACCTGGGTCGCCCCGAGGTACGCAAACGGGCTCGAATAATCGAAGTAGAAAGTCAGCTTGGGCCGGCTCGGCGCAGCCTCGCGGAGCAATTGCTCGACAAACTCGATTCGATCCTGACCGAACTCGAAGACGGGCTCTTTTCCCTCGCGATGAATGACATAACTCGGCACGCCAAAGGCACCCACCTCGGCAGCCGCGGCGGTGTTCGCGAAGAGCTGGTCCTTCGTAGCGGTCGCCTCCGCCCCGGCGACGATCCCGGGACCATCGAGACCGGCTTCACTGAGCACCCGTGCCAGCACGGCGCCCGACGTGACATCGAGTCCATCCACCCAGTACGCGCGGTAGAGTGCTTTCGCGGCCCGTGGAACATCCCCCGAGGCCACCACGCAACGCATCGCGAGGACGCTCCGCTGCGGATGCGAGGACGGCATCGTGAACGGCAGCTCGAGGTGCTCGGCCCAGCGATGCAGATCGAGAACATTCATCCGACCTTTGACGGCTGGCATCGCGACCATCGGTCCGTCATCACCGCGCACCGAGCGAAACAAACCGCCGAGCAAGATCGGCTTCCACTCGAGCGTCGCACCTTGACGCGCGCAGGCGGCCTCAATCCGCCGGTGCGCGAGGTACGCGTAGGGACAAGCGACATCGAAGTAGAACTCGACTCGAGCGGCTGCGTTCATCCCCCGGAGGTTAGCCGCGCGCGCGCCCGAGTCACGCACAATTGCAGCGCGGCGTGTCCACGCGCTTGAAGGTCATCCACCGTGCCCAGGGGAGAAAGAGGCTCGCCAACCTCGAGGGCCGCGACAATTCGCGGCATCGCAGCGACTCGCTCCATGTGAGCGGTGAAGCTCTCGTCGCCATAAGCCGTAGCAGGATCTTCGTAGGCGAGTCCCACTGGAACCAGCTCGGCTCCAGCCTTTTGCGCCGCACGAAACGCACCCGCACGGAGTGGTCGTACTTCGTCTCCGGCGAAGGCCGTGCCCTCCGGGTAAATGCAGATCGCCTGGCCCCGTTCGAGAGCACGCGCCATCCCGTTTATCACCGTGGCACCGCTCTTCGCGCTCGCGCGATCGACGAACAGCGTGCCCACGCGCCTGGCCGCGAGCCCGATGATGGGCCAATGAGCGAGGTCCGCACGACTGACCATGGTCCCGGCGAAGAACGCGAGCGAGAGCACGATATCCATGCCCGAGCGGTGGTTGAAAAAAAACACGCGTCCGGTCCCACGGTCATCCGTACCGGGGTAAACCAACCCCTTGTCGAGCCACGGTCCATGAGCGCGAGCCTCGATGGCGAACACCTCCAGCATCCGTCGCGCCCACCGTGACCGGTGTTGAGCCACGAGTGCATTCGCGTCCGGCACGGCCTTCCCGAGCCGCGCGAACTCGAGCTTCGCGAGCTGGTCCAACGTGCCGCTCGTAAAACGCGCAACGCGTGAAGCGAGTCGAAAGCGGTCGGAAAGTTTCGTGTTCCACATGGGCCTAGTCTCCTGTCACAGCTCAACGAGTCTCTTGTTACAGAGGGTCACTTGAGAATTCACACGCCGCTCTTTGTTGCGAGGGCGCGCTCGACGAGTTCACTGGCGAGCTTGGGGTCGGCGCTACCCCCAGAAGCTTTCATCAGCTGGCCGACGAAAAACCCGAGAATGCCCGTTTTTCCGGAGCGATACTGCTCCGCTTGCTTGGGATTCGCCGCCACCAGCGCCGTCGCCATCGAGTCCAACGTGGCTTCGTCGGCGAGCATCTTCAGCCCGAGCGTCTGGGCCAGCATGCGGGGCGACACCTCTCGACCGACCAGCTCCGCGTAAAGTTGCTTCGCCTGTTTGCCACTTATCGCCCCCGACTCCACCAACTCGACGACCTCGGCCACTTGGCTCGGGCTCACCGGAAACACCGCGTCGAGTCCCGTTGTGACGGTACCGCGAAAGACCTCGGTTTGAATGAAGTTCGCAACCTTCACGCCGTGACCGCAAAGGGCCGACGCCTCCTCAAAGAACTCGGCCACCCGCGGGTGAGACGTGAGCACACGCGCGGCGCCTTCGGCGAGCCCAAACTGCAACCGGAAGCGTGCTCGCTTCGCCTCGGGCAGCTCCGGCAACGCGGCTGCGCGCTCGGCGATCCAGGCCTCATCGACCGCGAGCACCGGCAAGTCGGGCTCCGGAAAATAGCGGTACTCGTCTTCGCCCTCCTTGTCGCGGAGCAGGTAACTCTCGCGCTTTTCGGCGTTGTAGCCGCGCGTCTGCCGACGAATGGTTTCACCTCGTTCGAGCATTCGAATTTGCCTGCGAAGCTCGCCATCAATCGCATCTTCGACGAAACGAAACGAGTTGATGTTCTTCAGCTCCACTCGAACGCCGAGCGGCTCTCCCGAGCGCCGAACCGACACGTTCGCGTCGCAACGAAAGCTCCCCTGTTCCAGGTTGCCGTCGTTCGCGCCGATAAACATCCCAATCGCGTGCAGTTTCTCGAGGTAATCACGGGCCTCGGCGGGGGTGCGCAGGTCCGGCTCACTCACGAGCTCGATGAGGGGCGTCCCCGCGCGGTTCAAGTCCACGAGCGACAGCCCACCGAGCCCGTGCAGATTTTTTCCCGCATCTTCTTCCATGTGAATGCGAGTGAGCCGTATCCAGCGGCGCCCTTCGAGAGCCTCCACCTCCAGACCGCCTCCGGTCGCGAGCGGCCGGTCGAACTGAGTGAGCTGATAGCCCTTTGGCAAGTCCGGATAGAAGTAGTGCTTACGTGAAAAAACGCTGGTGTTATGGACCTTGCAGCCGAGGGAGAGTGCCGCTGAAATCGCCAGTGCGACCGCCTGTCGGTTGAGCACCGGCAGCGCGCCCGGCAGGCCGAGACATGCCGGACACACGTGCGTATTTGGCGGATCACCAAAGCTCGTGGCGCAACCGCAGAACGCCTTGGTTCGGGTACGCAGCTGCGCGTGCACTTCGAGCCCAATGACGGGCTCCCAATCTCCGTATGCGCCTGACACGGTTCTTCATAGCGCGGGAAGGAGGGGCCGAACAGCCCGCGGCGCCATGCCCCCGTTTGGTGAGCAAACTTGAAATGTCGGCTATACTTGGAGCATGTCGTCGCACCCTGTTCGGTCGAGTTTCCTGGCTTGCGTGGTATTTGCTGGAGCGGCTTGCAGCACCTTGCTCGGGCAATTCGAAACGAGTGGCCAGGGCGGTCAGGGCGGTCAGGGTGGGCAGGGTGGCCAAGCACTTGGATGCCAACAAAGCAGCGACTGTCTGCTGGGCAACGACCGCGATGCGGATTGCGCAAAAGCGGAGTGCGTCGAGGGCGTATGCGCGATCACGGATACAGCGAAAAACGCGGTATGCGGCGTTCCGGGGCAGCGCTGCGACGGCCTCGGGCACTGCGTCGACTGTTTGGTCGACGGCGACTGTGGCAAAGGCAGCTGCCTCGACGGAACGTGTGACGAGAAAGAACCTGGAAAGCCGT
>CANMZR010000240.1 GCA_947502375.1 Polyangiaceae bacterium | reverse complement strand
TCATCGCGGCCGGTGTGAAGTGGGGCGTCGTGTCCACGCACCCAAAGCTGGAGCCCGAGATCCAGGTCGCTTTCGTCCCGAAGCCTCCCGCCGCTCAAACGGACAGCCCCAAGCCCGCCACACCGGTCCTGCGAAAGGCCCCCGGGCTCGCTGGCGGCGGCCCGAAAAAAGGTCTCCCCGTCGTCGTGCCGACACGCATGGCACAAGGCGCGCCTGAGGCCGCTCCATCGGAGGCCGTGGTGGGGCTCGAGTTCGACGACGGCACGGCTCTTGGCGCCGAGGGCGGCACCGGCACGGGCTCCGGCACCGGCACCGGCACCGGCACGGATCCCGTCGCGCCCGGCGACGCCAAGGGCAGCGAGGACTTCAGTGGGCCCAGCATTCTGTCTGAGGACATCGAGCCAGCCCGGCCGCTCTCAACGCCGCTGCCGCCGTATCCGGCATCGGCCAGGGCCGCCGGTGCCGAGGCCTCCATCGAGGTGGAGCTGGTCATCGCGTCGGATGGGCAAGTTCGCGAGGTTCGCTTTGTGCGGACTCACCCCCTCTTTGAAGCTTCGGTGAGAAGCGTCGTGATGCTGTGGACCTTTCGACCCGCCAGCTCCGACGGCATTCCCACCACTTCGATCGTGACAAGAACCTTTGTGTTTCAAGCTCGGACCTGACGGAACGGTTTCGTTGGGTGCTTCGCAGTTCGGATGACTGACAACAGCCGAAGCTTCATCGGCTTTTTTAAAAAAGAGGATTCATGGTTTCGTTTCACCCGATTCACCTTTGGCAAAGCATGGGCACGATGAGCAAGGTCATCGCTGCCATCCTTCTAGCGATGGGCGTGATCGTCCTCTCGGTCGCGATGGAACGCGCCTTTGGACTGTGGAAAGGCGGGCGCGCCAACCAGCGGTTCTTGCGGCAAGCTGGCCCGCTCCTGGGGTCCTACCAGTTTGAAAAAATGATTCAGTTGGCGAGCGAAGAGAGCTGGGCCCCCTTGGCACGGCTCCTCCACCCGACGCTCTCCCGTTACGTCAAGGCTCGCGAAAAAGCTCGCGCTTCGAACGAGGCAACGAACCCTCACTCGCAGCCAGCACCACAATCCTTCGCGGCTGCCAAGAAGAGACTCGAAGAGACCCGCACCCTCGGCCCAGCTGAACTCGCGCGGCGAGAGGCTCAACGACAAGGAGAGGTCGTTTCGGCCCGACTCAGGCGTGGCATGGCCTGGATAGCCTCCATCGGTTCGATTGCGCCCTTCGTCGGGTTGCTGGGAACGGTCGTCGGCATCATCACGGCCTTTCAGGGCATTGCGGCCACAGGCTCAGGCGGACTTGGTTCCGTGTCCGCCGGCATCGCCGAGGCCTTGGTAGAGACCGCCCTAGGTTTGATGGTCGCGATCCCCGCGGTGCTTCTTTACAACGCTCTGACCTCGCAAATTGGTCACATGGAAGCCACCGTTCAAAAAAACGTTGGCGAGCTCCTTGACGAATTGGAAGTGCACGAAGCGGAACCACGCGCGCTGCACGCTTTGGGTGATTCAACGGCAGCAGACTTCATTCCAACAGGAGACAATCATGTCCATAGCATTCGGCAAGCGGGCGTCGTCGCAAAAGCCTTCACAGCCTCAGCCTGAGATCAACATCACGCCCCTCGTGGACGTGGTGCTGGTGCTCCTTATCATCTTCATGGTCATCGCCCCCCAGCTCGAAAACGGAGAGCGCGTGGAGCTACCAGGCGTGACAGCGGCCGACGCTCCCGATAAAAACAGCATGGACCCGATCACGGTCACCGTGGCCGCGTCGGGCAACTTGTTCCTTGAAAAGGAGCCCGTGCTCGGTGCGCAACTCGAGTCCAAGCTCAGCGCTCTTCGGAAGAAGGATCCCAGCCGAAAGATTGTGATCAAGGGCGACGGCTCGGTCGGCTACGAACACGTCCGAGAGCTGCTCTCCTCGATCGAGAGGGCAGGCTTCCCAGGTGCTGGCCTGCAGGTTGGAGATGGGCGCTCGGACAGCACCCAATTGGCCGCCGTTGCCGAAGGAGAGCGCTAGCACATGGCCATCGACCTCAGCAAAGGCGCAGACGGCAAGAGCGTGCCGGCACCTGCTATCAACATGACGCCGCTCGTGGACGTGGTGCTGGTGCTTCTCATCATCTTCATGGTCGTGGCTCCGCTTTTGACAAAGCAACTCGTGGTCCATCTTCCGAAGCCGCCCGATGCCGCGAAGTCGGACCTCGAGGATGCGGTTAAACCTCTGATGCTGGGGGTCGAAGCATCGGGTGCGCTGGTGATCAACGGCCAAGCTACCGACGCTGAGGACCTGAAGACGAGGCTGCCCCGTTTGCTGGCCGCGCGCGCCGATAAAATCGTCTACGTGAGCGCATCCGACAAGACACCTTACGCCACCGTGATCCACGCCATGGATCTCATTCGCCAGAGTGGCGCCGGGCACGTTGCGCTCTTGACCCAGAAGCTTTGAACCCGTGGTGGCTGGCAACTTTCCAGCGCCTAAACACAGGAAAAAACCACAGTGTTCCGTCGAAAGCAGCGTTTCATTCTTACGTGCCTCTCGCTCAGCGGGCTGGCGAACCCACGGACGGCATTGGCCCAAGAAGCCGGGGCTCCCGACCAGGCCACGCGCGCCAACAAGGAAGCCGGCCCGGCCGCAACTCCACAGGTCGTGGTGCACGGACGGGTGCTCGAGCAAGGGAGCACCCGGCCGGTTGCCGCCGCATGGGTCATCGACCTCGTGGGCACCGAGCGGACCTTGAGCGATGCGGATGGGCGCTTCTCGATCCGCGTTCCAGCAGGCAAGGTGGAGCTACGGGTCTTCGCCGCAAAGCACCGACCAAGACGCGTCCGCGGGACAACGAAAATGGCGACGACCGAATGGTCGATCCCGATCGAAAACCAGGCCTATCAGGGCGACCCCAACATCGTGGTCGTCGAGATGGAGGTCGAGCATGCGAGTGCCGTAGCGCAGCTTGAGATTCGTAAGAAGGCCATCGTCAGTGCCGATGGAATAAGCGCTCAAGACATCGCCAAGGCGCCGGACCGCAATGCGGCCGATGCGGCAAAACGGATCGTTGGCGCGTCCGTCTCGGAAGGGAAATACGTTTTCGTGCGAGGTCTCGGTGGCCGCTACACCAACGCGTTGTTGAACGGTGGACTCTTGCCCAGCCCCGAGCCCGATAAGCAAGCGATCCCGCTCGATCTCTTTCCATCGGCTGTGCTGGCCGCCATTTCGATCTCGAAGACCGCAGCCCCCGATATGCCTGGTGATTTTGCGGGTGGACTTGTGAACATCGAGACTCGCGACATGCCCACGAAGTTCCAGGCCCAGGGCACCATCAACATGGGCATCAACGGGCAAACCACCTTTCGAGAGCGCCTCAGCTACCAGGGCGGCGGACTCGACTGGCTTGGCATCGATGATGGAACAAGGGCGCTGCCGACGAGCATTCCAGAAGAGCGCGTGGTGCGAATAGGCCGCACGGGGAAGTTGAACCCTCACTTCGACCAGTACGGAAGGGACATCAATGGGCCGATGGGGACAACGAGGACGAGCTCGGCTCCGAACGGTTCCGCCAGCCTCGTCCTTGGTGACTCGTACACCTTTGGCCCTGCGCATGATCGAGTCTTTGGATGGCAAGCCGCCGCTCAATACGGCCGACGCTTCATTCGGCGCACCGGCGAAATACTCCGAACGTTCACAGTGGATGACCCGCACACGGGCTCGCTGCGACGCCTGAACGACTACCAAGCGGAGACGGGTAGCGACAACGTGTCATGGAGCTCCATGCTGGGCGCGACGTACCGTCACGGTCCGAACCACTGGGTCTCATGGCTGGGCATCGTCAGCCGTTCCTCGGAGAACGAGGCACGGCGCATCACTGGCTACAACGAGGAGCGCGCCTCGGGCATCGATGACGTGAGGTTGCGATTTGTATCGCGACAATTGCTTTATGGCCAGCTTCGCGGCGGCCATCGATTTCCAAACACCATGGGTACGAAGGTGGAGTGGAACGCGTCCGTGTCCAAGGCTGCTCTCAACGAACCCAACACGCGCGAAACCATCTACGCAATCGATCCGGTTTCGGGCCCCGTCTACCTCGACACGACCTTGAGCGGCCTGCACTTCTACGCCGACCAATCCGAGTCCGCAGGAGGCGCTAATGTCCATGTTCTTCAGCCGCTGTCCGAGGACGCGAGCGCCTCGACCCTAAAGGCGGGGGCCTGGCTCGCCATGAAGAACAGGGCCTTCAATGCAAGGCGCTTTCGCTTCATTCGCACCGGCAAAGACCCGTCTGTTTATTCGAAACCGGTCGACGAACTGTTCACGGACGACCACGTCGGAACGAGCCTGACCCTCCAGGAGTACACGCGCCCGAACGATGCCTACAAGGCCTCGCACGACGTCGTCGCCGGGTATGCGATGTCGGACACGCGGCTGAGCTCTTCCGTTCGATTGATTGGCGGCGCGAGAGTCGAAAGCTCGCGCCAGAGCATCGACTCGTTCGATCCCTTCGCGTCCGGAAAGGTCGGCGTCAAAAGCTCGCTCGACCGGGTGGATTGGATGCCCTCGGCGCATCTCGTGTGGCGC
This sequence comes from Polyangiaceae bacterium, assembly GCA_947502375.1. Taxonomy (GTDB): domain Bacteria; phylum Myxococcota_A; class Polyangia; order Polyangiales; family Polyangiaceae; genus SYFR01. The sequence continues at coordinate 2,961 of CANMZR010000240.1, read as the reverse complement.
CCCACCGAACAGGTTGCCGTCCGCGCGTCGGCGTCCAAGACCGTCGCTAGGCCACAGCTGCGTGAGCTCGCGCCATTCTCGTTCACGGATTACTTTGGGGCGCGCGACATTCAAGGAAATCCCAACCTCGATCGCACTCAGATCGGCAACGGTGACTTGCGAGTTGAATGGTTCCCGCGTTCCGGCGAGGTGCTCGCCGCCACAGGCTTCGTGAAGGTTCTCGATAAGCCTATCGAGCCGGTGATCATTCCCACGAACAATGGCGTCGTCACGTTTCAGAACGCCGGAACGGCCACTCTTTACGGCCTCGAGTTGGAGCTGCGAAAACGCCTCGACACGGCAAGTTCCCTCCTCAAGGACTTCACGCTGTTCTCGAATGTAAGCTTCATTCACTCACGGGTCTCGTTGCCGGTCGGCGAAGGCTTCGTTCAGACGAGCTCCGTTCGAGCGTTGGCCGGGCAATCCCCCTTCGTGCTGAATGCGGCACTCGACTACGAGCGAGTTCGTTCCGGGACGAGGCTCCGCATTCTTTACAATGTTGCGGGACCCAAGATCGATCAGGTGGGACAGCTCGGCCTGCCGGATGTCTACGAGCGGCCGCGCCACCAATTGGACCTCTCCGTCGCCCAACGGTTGACTCGCCATCTCGACCTCAAGATGTCGCTCGAAAACATGCTGGATTCGCCCTACGCCTTCACTCAAGGTTCGAAAGACGACGCGCCGCTCGTAGGTCAGTACCGCAACGGAGCGACTTACTGGGCCTCGCTCACGTTGTCCAACTGAGTTCGAGGAGGGTTTACCAAAGCTCTTGCATCGTCACCGTCCGAAGCGGCGCAGACGGCTCTGCATGGCGAGCGACTCGATGCCCGGCGCGTTCGGTGAAGCCTGAGAGTGCTACCGAACATGTTGCGAAGCCGTTGAGGGCTCGTCAACAGACTGTCACTTAACCATGGGAAGAGGATGCGCAGCGAAGGGAACCTATGAAATCCATCAAGAACCAAATCACAAGCGCCTTTTTTATTTCCTTCCTGGCGGCGTCCTGCGGGGACAACGCCAGGAACCCAGTTGAAGTTGGAGGTAACGGCGGAGGAGCTGCTGAGAGCGCCACGGGCGCGGGAGGCGGAAGCAGCGGCACGGGGGGCGTCAAGGAGCTGCTCGACGTTTCTGGCGACGTCACCACCAACACCACCTGGAGCCACGTCAACGACTACCTCATGAAGGGCGTCATCTTCGTGAAAGCGGGTGCGACCCTCACCATCGAAGCGGGAACAACCATCAAGGGCGACCCGGAGAGCAGGGCGGTGCTGGTCGTTCAGCCGGGTGCGAAGCTCGTGGCACAGGGAACGGCGAGCGAGCCTATCGTCTTCACGAGTTTAGCCGAGGAAGGCAGCAAAAAGGCTGGCGACTGGGGTGGAGTCATCGTGCTCGGAAAGGCCCCGGTCAATGTTCCCGGAGGCCAACCCGCAATCGAGGGGCTCACCAGTGGCGGCACCTATGGCGGCAGCGATCCAGACGACAGCAGCGGCGTCATCAGCTACGTGCGAGTCGAGTACTCCGGGGTGCTTCTCTCTCCCAACAACGAGGTCAATGGCCTGACCTTTGGCGGTGTAGGGCGCGGAACCAAGCTTGACCACGTCCAGGTACGGCACACTCTCGACGATTGCTTCGAGTTCTTCGGTGGGACCGTGAATGGAAAATACCTCGCCTGCCAATACAATCAGGATGACGGGTTGGATTGGGACTTTGGTTATACCGGCAAGGTTCAGTTCTTCGTCCTGCAGCAAGACCCCTCGGTTGCCGATGATACGAACGGCTTCGAGGGCGACAACGACGCGCTCGGTTCCAACAACGCTCCCTTCACGTCGCCGACAGTTTACAACGCGACGCTGTGTGGGCATGGCGTCGAGGTTCCAAAAAACCAATACGGAATGCTGTTGCGTCGAAACGTGAAAGCCCACATTTTCAACACCGTGGCCGTCGGGTTCGAGGCGGGCATCGAAATCCGCGACGAAAAGACAGGCATCAGCGCTGCGAACGGCGACCTCCAGGTGAGAAACTCGATCTTCTTTGGAAGCGTGGGGGCCGGCGTGGTGGATCATATTGCCGCTCCCGAACCCAAGGACGCACTCTGCACATGCAGCGGCGATCCGGTGGACGCCTCGGTCTGTGACAAGAGCTGCGACGCGGACCTCGATGAGCTCGCCTGGATCGAGACCGCAAGCTTCAAGAACAGCTTCGCGGATCCCAAGATCCCTGGCTGCTTCGATGCAGGGTCCCCCAAGTTCGGTCCCGCGGTCAGCTTGACTGCCAATGCAGCCACGCCACCCGACGATGGGTTCTTTGATGCTTCCGCGACCTACATCGGCGCATTCAAGGACGGTGCCGACGACTGGGCGACTGCCGGCAACTGGGCGCTCTGGTCTGCCGACTGAACGGCACCGGAGCAACTCGTAAAGACGGCCTTCTCGAGGGCCGTCTCCGGCATCTCTGCAAGTGAAGCCTCGGAGGGCTCATCCGTCTTCGTAGTTTTTCTTTTCATGGCGCGACGCCTTTCGGGCACTGGACCAGGACAACGACGCACTCCGCTTGGTCCGAAAACCCTGGGCATGGCTTGTCCGCCACGTTTTCTTGAACGACGTTTCGACATGGCGGCACCGTGCCCCTCGTCGAGCATCGCCGCGATGGCCCCAGCGTGTTGGGAACGAGCCCCCACATGCTGAAGGCCGCGAGCAAGCTTCCGCCAGCCGGCCGGTTTGCGCAGGGCTGTAAAATTGCAATGCTGACAAATAACGAGAGTTTCGAAGCTTTTATGTAGGCCGGCCAGCCGGTTTGACGTAGCGTTGTCGGATGGAGCCGACGTTGACACCCATCGCACCACGCTTCTACCTCGTGCTCGGCACGGTGGGCCTCAGCCTGCTCGCGAGCTGCAACGTGATCACGGGCGCAGACGACATCCGCATC
>CANMZR010000239.1 GCA_947502375.1 Polyangiaceae bacterium | reverse complement strand
CGAGCGCAGGAGCCTATCCGGGGACGGGAAAAGAGTCTCTTTGGGCCTTGCCCGAAACGGCTTCCGTTAACACCGAGCGCCACCGGAGGAGGGCGTGTGGACGGTCGTATCGTTGGAGAAAAACAGCTCGCGCCCGCGCACCTTTTGCACTCGTCGCCGGGCGGTCGGACGCCGCCGCGAGGAGAGCCTTCACAATGCCATCGACGTCTCCGGGCCGCACCTGCCAGCCGAGGTCGTCACGCGCGATGACCTGCGATACTTCGCAAGTTGCCGGACCGAGGTAAAGGAGGGGCCGCCCGACGGCCAATATTCCGTAAAGCTTGCTCGGCACGAGCAACCCCGCGAGGCCCTCCTGCAAGGAGGCCAGGTGCAGGTCTGCCGCCGACAAACTCTCGGCGAGACGCTCACGCGGTTGATACGGTAAAAACCGCACATTCGTGAGGCCGCGGGCGCTCAGTTCGGCGGCCGCGCGTCGCACGCCTTCGCCAACGAATACAAAGGCAATTTCGGGGCGCGACCGCTCGACGCTGCGGGCCACCTCGATGAAGGGCTGAAGCTCATGGCCGGCGCCGAGATTGCCGCTGTACATCGCAACAAACCGATCGACGAGTCCGTGCTCGCGACGAAACGTGTTGTCTTCCCGCGCGACCGGCGTGAGCCAAGCCCCATCTGCCCAGTTGGGGATCACGCGAAGCCGCGCACGCGGCTGCCCCTGCGCGACGACGCGTTCTGCCATCCCGTCGGACAACACCACTCCGAGTGTCGCCGCGCGGTGACTCGCCCGAGCAGCGAACTTGAGGGCTCGTGTCGCCAGGTGGGCCGGCGGCAGGACACCGAACGCGACGGCAACCTCGGGGTAGACGTCCTGGATCCAGGTGACGAGGGGGACCTTTCGCGCCCGCGCCACCACTGCGGCTCCCGCCGCGATCATGGGAGGCGTCGTCAGGGTGAGCAGCACATCGGGGCGTGCGACACGAGCCACCTCCCAGAGCGCGGAAGCACCAAAAGTCGCGTAGTCCGTTAGACGATCCGCCGCGGTGCGTTTTCCAAGACTGGTGGCCCAGGGGCGGCGGACCTCCACGCCCCGAAGCGTTTCGTGCGCCGGTAGACGATCACCTCCCAAGTAGGTTCCACGACTCGCTACCACCGTGACTCGGTCACCCACCCGGACGAGATCTTCACAGAGATCCGTCAACAACTGTGCTGTCGCCGAGAGGTCTGGGGCGTAAAATTGATTGATAGCAAGAATGTGCACGGCGTCCTTAGAGCTTCTCTTTTCGGTTTAGAATCAACGCTCTCGCGCGCCCTTCAAGGAGGCCGTTCCCTGGGGCCCATTGGACAGGCCTAGCCGTACTCGGAATGCGTTTGTCATTTTATCACGTATCTATTAGACCGACTCCCATGGTAACGGCGCCTCCCGAGGAAACCGCAGCGGACAGTCTAACTTTGTTAAGCGTCGTCCTCGCCCTTCGTAGCGGCCCGGTGGCTGGTGAACTACGATCTTTAGAAATCAGCCAAACGACCATCGACTTCCATCCGCCGAACATGCCGCAACTCCCACTCGGAGTCGTGGTTCCTCTTGAGTTCACGACGCCCGGCCTCAAAAAGGCGGTGCGCCTGAGCGCACTCATCGTCGCCCGGACGGAGATCGGTGGCTGCAGGCGTTACTCCTTTCAATTTAAATTAAAGGAAGGGCAAGACGTCGGCGACTTGTTTCGGCTGTTCAACCGACGGACATCGTACCGCGCACTGGCGCACAAACCTGTCAGTGTGAGCGTCTACCCGGCAGAGATCGCCGCGCGGGAACTCGCCAAACCGATCATGGCAGAGCTGTTCGACATTTCGATGACCGGCATCGCCCTTGTCGTAACGCCCGAGCAGGACATGAAGGTCGGCGCGGACAACGTCTTCATCGAGTTCGAGCTCTCCGGGGCCTCGGCGGTGCTCAAGATGCTCGTCACGATTCGCTACCGCGTGTTGATGCATTCCAAGGCGGTGCGCTATGGTTGCGCGTACAATCCGAATTCACCCGGCTTCCTCACCATGGAAGACCTCGTGGTGAAGTACCTCATGAGATACCAGCAGAACCTCTTGAAGCACCGGGGCAGCGCCGACTGAACGACGAAGCCTCGGAGAAACCTGAGCCGCTGACCACGCAACGATGAACACCAGGTCGCGGAGAAAAAAAAGCACAGGGGCGCAAACCGACGGGACTTTGGTACCCGGAGAGGTCGCAGACGAAAACTCCGACTCGGTGGCCCAAGGACTCGCCCCCAAGGGCCCGGCGGCGGATCTGTCGCGGAGCCGGGGGCGACGCCGCTCAACGTGGATCACGCGACTGAACGCGCAGCTCGAGGACTTTCCGCTGGAGCGGACGACCCAGGTTCTTTGCTGCGGCATCGTCGCGCTGTCGCTCTTGGCCATCGGCGGTGTCCACCCGCTGACCATGTTGCTGCTTGGCGTCCTTTCGGTGACTCTCGCGATGATGGCGCTGGCCCTTCGAGCGACCGAGCGGAGGCTGCCGCTTTCGATGCCCGCCTTCGTCCTCTGGGGGCTCGCTTGCCTCTGTGTGGTCCAAGTGCTTCCGCTTCCGATGGGCTTGCTCCGAAGCTTGAGCCCGGTCGCGGCCGATATCTGGTCCGGCGCGCTTCGGCCGCTTGGGCAGCCAGCGCCAGCTTATGCGACGCTGTCGCTCGACCCCGGGGCCACCTGGGTCGAGGCGCTTCGCTGGTTCAGTTACGGCGCGATGTTCGTTGGCGCGGCGGCGACCTCGACGCGCATCGGCGCTGGCTGGGCCATCATGAGCGTGTTCGCCACAGCCTGCCTCGCAGCCATCATCGCCGTCTCGCATGGGCTGCTCGGCCTCGACATGGTGTACGGGCTCTATTCGCCGAACTTCAAGGCCGAGCCTTGGCATGTTGGCCCGCTCTTGAATCCGAACAACCTCGCGGGCTATTTAAACCTCGGTGCGCTTTCGGGACTCGGACTCATGTTCGAGGAAAAACCCGTCATTCCACGCTGGCTGACCGCTATCGGCGTCGCACTCCTCATCGGCGTCGTCGTCGGTGCGGCCTCGCGCGGGGGCGTGCTCATGTTGGGCGCGGGGGTGGCCGTACTCGTACCCCTGCTGCAGGCTGGGAAAGCTCGACGCGCGCCATCGAAGGGCGCCGCTCGAACCACGAGGACCATGGTGGCCACGCTCGGCTTCGGGCTGTTGCTTGCCGTGATGGGAAGTCAGACGAGGACGTGGCTCGAGCTCTTCGATAAAAATCTCGAAAAACTGGGCATGACTCGGTGGGTTCGTCCCGTGCTCGGAGACTTTCCGTTGTTCGGGGTCGGGCGCGGCGCGTTTGAGTCGGTTTTCCCGGCCTACCAAGCCGAAAACGGCGGCGTCGTGTACACCCATGTCGAAAATTTTGCTGCACAGTGGGTCGTCGAGTGGGGGATCCCGTGTGGAATCGCAGCGCTCTGTGCTCTCGGTTGGGCGCTTCGGCCCAAGCGGCTCGGCGTGTTGCGACACAGCGCCGCGGCCGGTGCCTGGTGCGGAATCATGGCGCTCCTCGTCCAGAACGTCGCAGATCTCGGGATGGAGATCCCGGGCCTGTGTTTCGCATTGGCACTGATCTTCGGCGCACTGTGGGGAGCCGCCGGACAGAACGAACCGCGGCTGCTTGGGCCCGTGCGCGATGCCCCGAGTGCGATTCGCGTCGCGCTGTCGGTCGGAGTTGCGGGTTTACTCCTGTGTGGCGGCGTCGCACGCGCAGGCCTGAAACTCCTGGACGACGATCGGCACGCCGCGCACGAAGCGTACGCAACAACGACGTCTCCACGCACCCCAGCGAGCCGGAAACTGCTGCGCTTGCAGCTCCAAGCCGCGATGTCTCGACATCCCGCCGAGCCCTACTTTCCGTTGCTCGGCGCAGCCCTCGCGTATGCCGAAAAAAACGAGAGCCCGTTGCCGTGGCTCGAGCGGGTTCTCGAACGCTCGCAGACCAATGGTCGCGCGCACCTCCTCCTCGCGCAGGTGCTCGAGCGGCGCCACGCTCGCGGTCAAGCCTTGATGGAGCTCCGGCTCGCGCTCGCAAAGGACAACACGCTCCTCGCGTCGGCCGCCGAAGTCGCCGCCTCGTGGGGCCTCGACGAAGAAGCCTTGAGTGCCATGGTTCCCGCGGGAGAGCTTGCCGGAAAGACCTGGGCCGCTCTTGGGGAACGTCTAACAGACGCGGCTCTCGCGCGCCGCTGTGACGCTCGCGCCTTGGCTGCAGACGACACCTTGGCGGGGCCACCCTTCCGCCTCGGCTTGGCTCGTATCGAAGAGCGCATCAAGGGAACGGGCTGCGTCGACGAACAGGCGGCGGCGTGCGAGCGGGAAATCGAAACTTTTGCGCGCTCACTCGAACGGCTCGCGCCAAATAGCTCGCACGCAGGACAATTGCGCGCGCGCTGGCTGGACGCGCAGGGAAAGACCGAGGCGGGCGTCGCTTCGCTGGTGACGTTGTGCGACTCCGTCGAGGATCGGACGCCCTGCCTCCGCGAGCGTGTTGCGCTCGCAGCGAAGCTCGCCGTTCCGGAACCTCTGTCGCGTGCGGCGCGCGGCCTCCTCGCTGCGGTCTGCATGGAAGAGACCGCGTGCGCAGATGCTGCTGAATGGGTCGGCGGGCTGCACGCAGGGCGGGGCGAATGGGGTGCGGCGGTGGCCCATTACGAACGGGCCGTTCAGCAAGGAGAGACGGACGAGCGACTCAACAAGCTCGCCGAGGCTTCGAGCCGTGCCGGCATGGCAGGCCAAGCGGTGCGAACCTTGGAGCGGGCGCTCAACCGACGCGGCGGCAGGAATCCGGCGATCGAAGCCCGGATCCGGGAGCTGCGAAAACAGCTTTTGGAGGGTATTTTACATTGAACCGCAGAAGCGCAGCGGCCGCGAAGCGCGGTCCTTTGCACCACGCGACCGCAGCAGCGTAGGCTTGCGGGGTTTGGGGGCGAAAGCATTGTCGAACCATTCAACAGGCGAGCGAAGGATACGGAGACTGCGCCACGTCGGTGCGGGGCTGCTCCTCACGAGCGCCGTAGCGGCACACGCGAGCGAGGCGGCTGCCGATTGGCCCGCGGCACGACACGATGCGCGCCGTACCGGCGTCACCCAAACGCCAAGCACCATCGAGACTCCCGCGCCGTACTGGAAATATTTTCTCGGCGGAACCCTCGGCCCCACCGGGCTGCTGCTCGCAGACGTCGACGGGGACGGAGCGAACGAACTTATTTTGGCGAGCGGCGACGGCCTCTCCGCGAAGCGAGCAGCCACCGGGGACGTCATCTGGACGAACCCCGACGTCAGCTTCGGTGCGCTCGACGGCCTCGCAGACGTGGACGGTGACGGCACGCCCGAGCTCGTGGCACACACGGGCACGCGCGCTTTCCTCATCCGACTCGCCGACGGCGTGACGCTGTGGGGTGAGCCGCCAGCAGACATGGGCACCTTGAGTGCCATTCGGATCGGAGACGTTTCGGGGGACGGGCGCGCCGACCTCATCATTCATGAATGTGGCTGCTGCTCCATCAACAGCGGAAAGAGCGCCCTCGCTTATCGCTTCTCGGGGGCCGGAGCCTCGCTGTCGGAACCGGTTCTCTTGTGGAGCCCGCCAATGGCGTATTGCGGAGGCTCTCAATCGGCCACGCTGGCCCGCATGCGTGACCCCGACCACCTCGACTTTATTTTCGGCACCGCCGACCGGCTCGAACTTCGGGATGGGGCCACGGGACAGGTGGTGGCGACCATGCCTCCGTTTGGTTTCGTCGTTCAGTCGAGCCGCTGCACGCCGGTCGACATCGACGCCGACAAGCGGGACGAACTCCTTTGCGTTCTCGTCGATTCAACCGGCACGCCAAACAACGGAAGACGAGCGTATTTGCTGAAATACGTGCAAGATCCAGCACCTAGATTGAACGTCGTTTGGCAGGCCCTCGTTGGGACCGAAGATGGCAACGTGCGCATTCCGCCTTCCCTCCTCGGCGACCTCGATGGCGACGGAACTCTGGAACTCCTGCTCGGCGGTAAGAATGAAAAAGGTGTCTGGACGACCTACGTGTTCGCGGCGACGACGGGAGCCCTCCGAGCAAGCCTCGACGGGCAGCTTCCAAGCGGGATCGCGCCCATTCTTGGGGGAAATGCCCAGGCGCTCCTGACGAACCAAGCGGGAACACTCGCCGCTTGGCAACTCTCGAGCAACGGCTCGACGACGCTGCTCTGGCAGCTTCCGAACCACGAGGCCGTCCGGACAATCGATTACGCTGCCGCTCAGCACAGCTCGCTTCAGAGCCAACTCGTCACGCTCGACCACGATGGCGACGGCATCCACGAGCTCGTGACGAGCACCCCAGGCGGTGCCGCTCTCGAGTTCATCAAGGCGGCGAATGGCAAGCCGGAACTCGTAGGCAGCTATCAGCCGCCTGAAAACGTCAGCCTTCTCGGTGCCTGGATAGCTTCGTCCGGCCGCAAGACGACGCTCGCTGTCGCCCAATCCGACGGCAATGCTCACATCCTCAGCGACGCGCTTTTGCCAGAGAGCGGCAACCCGGCCTTCGGCGCGCGCTTCGGAGGATTTTACGCGAACTCCCAGTTTCGACTGCTTGCAAACCATCCCGTCCTCGGAAGTCTTGGCGATGCCATCCCTGGCCTGCTCGTCGTAAACAGCCGCGGGGCGCTGCAACGGTTGGATGCACGCGAAGCCACCTTCGCCGTTCCTCCAAAACCACTTTGGACGCGCGAGCACACTCAGGCACCGCAGATCGTCTTGGGGCTCGGACCAGGCGGGAGCCCCGGGATCCTCGCCGTGGAAAAGCACGCGGACGGAAACGATCACGTCGTCGTCCTCGATGCGCTTGGCGCCGTCGTCTGGGATCGCGAGGTTTCAGGCGTGGTGCTGACGGACTTGTCGACAGGCAACCTCGATGGAGACTCGGCGGGCGATGTGGTCGTCGAACACGGGGACGCAGGCGACACCATTTTGCGCATCACGGCCATCGCGGGCGCTACCGGTAAGCGGCTTTGGAAAGCGGCTCCCGTGGGGCCCGGAAACCGCCAGCCCCCGGGCGGCTCGCTCGCGGATTGGAACGGCGATGGTCGAGACGACTTCGTTTTTGAATACGGCCGAACCCGCATTCTCGACGGCGCGACCGGCGCGCTGCTCGCGGAGAGTCCGCTTGGGGGGGAATATTACTCACCCATCGTGTTCGACGTCGACGGCGACGGCCTCGACGAGGTGACCCTCTACGCGGGGTACACCGCGGCCGGCACGATCGCACACGATCTCGGCAGCTACCTTTGGCAGGGGCCCGCCGACGCGCGCCCACTTACTTACGGGGCACTCGTTCGCTGCCCAGTGGGCGCAACCTTGATCGGTGGCTCCTGGGCAGTCCCGTCGCGGTTATCCCGAACCGTCGCCGGTGGGCCGGCCCAAGGCCAAGCCACGACGCAAATTCTAGCCGACGGAAAAAGTTACGCCGACCTCGCGGCCGCGGGCTCCGCGAAGACGGGCCAGCTCGGCTCG
>CANMZR010000238.1 GCA_947502375.1 Polyangiaceae bacterium | reverse complement strand
CCCGAGGGCCGTTTTCGCTCCGGGACGCAGCAACATCTCGAGGGCAGCGGCGCGAATGGCAGGCTCGTCGCTGAGGCCACCCTTTTCAGCGAGCAGCAGAAGCGCGTCATCCGGCGGCGCATCACCGAGGAAAAATGCGAGGCGACTCGCCAACTCCAAGGGCGTAAGCTGACGCACGCCCGGGTTCGTCACGTCCTCTTCGCCCAGCTCGACCAAGTAGAGGAAGTCGGGCGCTTGCAGGAGCGCGAGCAGGGCGTAGGTGAGGGCCTTGTCCACCGAGCCGTAAACCATCCCGGCTTGCAGGCCGATCCCACTGATGGTGCCGACCTCCGAAGGCGCGAGAGAGCGCCGCCAGAGCCGACGGCCGACCTTGCTGACGAAGCTTGCGAGGCACGTCCCATCGCTCGGTCCCGAGAGCTGGCACGGCAAGAGGGTCGCGAGCCCGACCGGATCGGCGACGACCGCCTTTGCGATGGCACGGGCCGAGGCTTCATAGGCCTCGACGTCCGCCGCCGAGGTTGCGAGTTCACTTGCGCCAATGCTTGTGAAGCCGTGCAACCCGATGTCTTTCGGTGGTGTGGCCACGGCGGCCGCTCCTTCGCCGAAAACGGCTCGAATGGAGCCGATGTACTGGCGACTCAAAAGCCGACGAGCGCCGCCCGGAGCCGGCACGAGCGGCTTCTCCTCAGGAACCACGGCCGAGCCGCCGACCCCCGCCGCCGTTTCATTGCTCTTCGAGCCGCCACACGCGGGACTCGCCACGGCGACGGCCACGCCGAGCGACGCGAGAAAAGCGGCAGTCACCAAGCGCATGGCTCAAAGTTTAGCAAGCGCCGGGCTGAAAGTTGAGCAAATACGACCCTCGGAAAATGCAGGCGAGCGGCCTCGGCAGTGAATCGCCGCGCGCCGAGTCCGAGGAATGCAGCCCGCTCACCGGACCGCAGCCGCACTCCGCAACGGCTAGGCGCAAGCGGCGTTCCGGAGCGCCGCCCTAGAAGCTCCAAAGGCGTGCCGAAAACGCTCAAACTTTTGCGATGGCATCCCAGTTTGCAGCGATCTCGCTGGCCGTCCAAACCTCGTTGCCGTCCTTGAACTTCCCTTTCGATTCGACGACTTTGTAGGCGTACATCCGGCTGCCACTGACGGCGAGGACGTGACCGGTGCGGTCGGCGCAGAGCGGTGACGCGAGAAAGAGCGCAGCGGGCGCGATGTGCTCGGGCGTCAACGTGTCGATGCCCTGAAACATCGGCAGGTCATCGGTCATGCGGGTCTTGGCAATCGGCGCGAGCGCGTTGACCGTGATGCGATGCTTCTGCAGCTCGATCGCGGCGGTGCGCGTCAGCCCGTACACGCCGGCTTTCGCTGCGGCGTAGTTTGCTTGGCCGAAATTTCCGAGCATGCCCGAGACGCTCGTCGTGTTGACGATCCGGCCGCCTTCACCTTGCGCGATGAGTTGTTTGGCAGCGGCCTGGGTGCACAAGAAAGTGCCCTTCAAATGGACTGCGATGACCGAGTCCCACAGCTCCTCAGTCAGTTTAAGCAGCGATTTGTCGCGTAAAATGCCCGCGTTGTTGATGAGCACATCGAGCCGTCCGAACGCCTCGACCGCGGACGCAATGATACGTTGCGCCCCTTCGAGTGTGGCGACGGTGTCGAAATTCGCGATGGCCTCCCCGCCCGCGGCACGGATTTCCGCGACCACTTTGTTCGCCGCCGCGTCACCGACGCCCACGCCATCCCGCGCGCCGCCGAGGTCATTCACCACAACGCGCGCGCCCTCCTCTGCGAGCAGCAGCGCTTCCGCTCGGCCAATGCCGCCGCCCGCGCCCGTGACCACCACGACCTTGCCCTCGAGAATTCCCATTTGGTGGCGCAGCCTACACGGATGCGGACCCGCGTCGAGAATGCCCGCACGTCCGCCCGGTTCATCCACCCCGGCTGGGCGAGTTGCGGCTATGCTGCGCGCGCCGTGAAACCCACGAAAGCTTTTGTTCTTGGTGCGCTGCTCTCGCTAGCAAATTGCACGACGTCGGCGTCGCCCGAGGAGCCCACGGACGTTAGCTCGGTGGCCTTTCCAAAAGGGATGCTTTGGGGCGGTGCAACCGCCGGGTTCCAGGTAGAAAAAGGCCTTTCCGATACGGATTGGGGCATTTTTTCGGGTCTTCCGGGCACGATTCAAAAAGGTGCCAAGGCCGACGACGGACCCGATGCCCTCGCTCACATCGACCAGGACGTGGCGAGCATGCAGGCGGCCGGCTTCAACGCGTACCGATTCTCCATTGAGATGGCGCGCGTTTATCCGGACCGAAAGAGCTTCGACGACGACACTCCGAGCGCCGACGGGCTCGCCGCTTACGATGCGTTGTTCGCGGCATTGAAAGCGGCAAACATCACCCCGATGGTCACCTTGCATCACTTCGTGTGGCCATCGTATCTCAGCAACCCGACGAAGAAGAAGGAACCGCAGGGGTGGGAGCGCAGCGACGTGACGCCGGTTTTCACGGCGTGGTGCGAGCGCATGGGCAAGCGCTTCGGGTCTCGCACCGACCTGTGGGTGACGATCAACGAGCCGAACGTGGAAGCGGCGGTCGGTTACCTCGCGGGGAAGTTTTCGCCCGGAGTCGTCGACGTCGAACGAGCGGCCACGGTCATGCGAAACCAGGTCGAAGCGCACGCGCGCTGTTTCGATGCGCTGCATGCCACCGACACCGAGGACAGCGACGGCGACGGAAAGGCAGCGCTCGTCGGTATCGCGCAACACCAGCGGGTCTACGAGCCCGCCGACCCGACGAACGAAGAGGACGTCCGGGAGGCAGCGCATGCCCGCTACGTTTGGAATCTCTGGATCATGGAGTCGATTGTGAACGGCAAGGTCGATGACGACTTCGACGGGACCGCCGAGAAAACCGAGCCGCTCCGGGTGGGTCGTGCGGACTTTTTCGGCCTCAATTATTATGGCGTGTCACGGGTCGCGGCCGCCGGCCTGCGAGTCAAATACCTGGGGGCGATTCCATTGCAGCTCGACCTGCCGACGGAGCGACCGAAGACCGACAACGGCTGGGATATTCACCCGGCGGGCTTCGCAACGGTGCTCGACGAGGCCATCGGTTACGGTCTGCCGATTTACGTCACCGAGAATGGCATCGCCGATGCGACCGACGTGAACCGCTCGCGCTTCATCGCCGAGCACCTCTTCGAGCTTGGAAAGTCGCAAGCCAGGGGCGCGGATGTCCGGGGGTACTTGCACTGGTCGCTGATGGACAATTTCGAATGGGCGGCCGGGTTCTGTCCGCGCTTCGGTCTCTATCGCGTCGCCTTCGAGGACCCGCAGCGCCAGCGCACGGCGACCAAAGCGGTGCCGTTGCTGCAAGCTGTCGCCACTTCGAATGTTCTCGACCAGGCGACCATCGCCGCCCTTCCGCCCTACCAAAGCAAGCCGTTTCCCTGCGCGAGCTACTGATGAGCACCTATTACATCACGACGCCGATCTACTACATCAACGACGTTCCCCATCTCGGGAGCGCCTACACGACGGTCGCTTGCGATGTGCTGAAGCGCTACCATGCGCTGCGCGGTGACGATGCGTTCTTCCTCACCGGAACGGATGAACACGGGCTGAAGATCCAGCGTGCCGCAGCCGAACGTGGCATGTCGCCGAAGGAACTTGCCGACGAGGTAAGCCGCGTCTTCGAGGAGACGTGGCCGAAGCTCGGGTGCGAACCGAATGATTTCATCCGCACGAGCTCCGCACGGCATCAGCACGGGGTGCAGGAACTGTGGCGCCGCATCGCAGCGAAAGGGGACATCTATCTCGGGCACTACGAAGGGCTCTATTGCGTCGGCTGCGAGGCCTATTACACCGAGAAGGAACTCGAGCAGCCGGGCAACCGCTGTCCGCTGCACAAGACCGCGGCGGAGACGGTGAAGGAGGAGAGCTACTTCTTTCGGCTTGCCAATTACGGCGAGCGGCTCTTGCGGTTTTACGAGGAAAACCCGGCATTCGTCGAGCCTGAAGGCCGCATGAACGAAGTGAAGAGCTTCGTGGCCGGTGGCCTTCAGGACCTCTCGGTTTCGCGGACGACGTTCGACTGGGGCGTGCCGGTGCCGGGCGATCCGCGCCACGTGATGTACGTCTGGTTCGACGCGCTATCGAACTATTGGACCGCGCTTCAAGAACCCCCGAGCCGTGGCCGTTATTGGCCCGCGAGTGTCCACGTGGTGGGCAAAGACATCCTGCGCTTTCACGCCATCTATTGGCCGGCGTTCTTGATGGCGGCGGGCTTCTCCGACGCCGAGTTGCCGCGCAAGGTGCTCGCCCATGGATTCCTTACTTATGGCGGCCACAAAATGAGCAAATCGCTCCGCAACACGGTGAGTCCGGTGGCGCTCGCCGAGGCGGTCTCTCCGACGGTCGGCGTGGATGTCGTGCGCTACTGTTTGATGCGCTCGATCTCGTTCGGACAGGACGGTGACTTTTCGATCGACGACGTGCTCGGACGTTATGGCACCGACCTCGGAAACACGTTCGGTAATCTCTTGCATCGAATCCATCCTTTTGCTGGAGAAACATTGGCCCCGGCGAACGACGGCCCACTCGAGACCGGGTTGCGCGAAGCGGCCAGGACGGCGGCCAGGGCGGCGGCGGAAGCCTTCGATGCGAGCTCCCCGACCCGGGCGCTCGAGGCTATCTGGGTCGGGCTGATGCTGGCCAACGCCTACATCGACAAGACGGCTCCCTGGGCCGCGCGCAAGCAAGGAGACGAGGCCCGCGTCTCCCATATCGTCACTGCCATGGCTGAGGTGCTCGAGGCGTACACGGTGATGGTGGCGCCGGTGATGCCGAAGGTGGCAGCGCTGATGCGCGAACAGCTCGGCGCAACGGTGCTCGTGCCTCAGGTGGGTCACGATTCGTGGCCGTTTGAGTTGCCTACCCGAGCGGCGGGGAGCCGCCTCGTCAAAGGCGAGCCCGTGTTCCCGCGGCACGACAAAGACGTGGCGGCTGCACTGAAGGAGCAGTTCTCGCCTCCGCCCGAGACAAAGACGCCCCGAGAAGACGCCGTCGCGGCGAAGACGGCTCCGCTCGCACCCGAGCCGAACGGAGCGGCGGTGGAGACGAAGCCGGCGATCTCTTACGACGACTTCGCAAAGCTCGATTTGCGGGTCGGAGTCATCGTTTCAGCCGAGCGCATTCTGCGAAAAGACCGCTTGCTCGACTTATTGGTCGAGGTGGGCGAGGCGCAACCGCGCCGGATCATCGCTGGCATTGCGCTCGCGTATACCCCCGAAGAGCTGCGAGGAAAACGCATCGCGGTGCTGTGCAATCTGGCGCCTCGTGAGTTCGGAAAAGGGCTCGTCTCACACGGGATGCTGATGGCTGCGTCGCATGGCGAGCTACTGAAGCTCGTAGCGGTTCCCGAAGAACTACCCGCCGGCTCGCCGATCAAGTGAGGCGGCGGTCGGCCTTGGGAGCGTGCAGACTCGTTCCGGTTCAGTGAACGGGGACCCGCTCGAAAGAACCTGGGCCGCGCCAGGACTCGGTCTTGCACTGAAAAACGATTCGATTGGGTCCCTCGAAATGCGCGATCGCTTCGTACTCAAGCCCTTGCCCATCGCTCAGCCAGACGCGAAACGCATCGAGACCAAACATCTCGATCCGAAATTTTCGGTCCGCCACTAAGTACGCCGACTTGCTTTTAACCCGATCACCGACGACCTGGATGAACAGGGTTTCACGCGTCAGGGCATCGAGCAGCGCCCCATTCAGCGGTTGAACCGGCTTGTAAGAGGAGAGTTTCCAAGTGCCTGCGATCGCGTCCTTGATGCTATTTTGCGCCTGCTCGTCGGCGCTCGGGCCCACGGAGTTTGCCGGCATGCAGCCAATCAGAGCGAGGCAAAGAACCCAGGGCTTCATGAGCCGACTCTACTCCGTTTGCGTGGGTGCATCCACGCCCGTCCCACGAGCCGACTCGATTCGAGCCACGAGGTGCCCTTCTTCCAAGCGCACCTCGATGAGCGCACCGATGGGCACCTCGCTCGCTCGTCGAAGGACCTTTCCGTCAAGCGTCTTGGCGAGCGCGTAGCCGCGACCGAGCACGGCGAGCGGCGACAGCGCATCGAGCCGCGCGGCCGAGCGCGCGAGTTGGCTTTGGCCCGCATCGAGTCGCCGCCGCATCGAAGCTTCGATGCGAGGCAAAAGCGGTGACAGGCGTTCCCGTGCGGCGCCAAGAACTCGGCGCGGATGTTGCGCGTCGAGGCGTCGGGTGTCGGCGACCCAGGTTCCACGGAGCCGTCGCAACTGGCGCGACAGCGCGCGTTCGAGTTGGGTCAACGAATCGTCGATGCGCTGCGCCTCTTCGAGGAGCCGACGTCGCGGTTCGCCGAGGCGCCGTTCAAGGCGAATGAGCTGTTCGCGGTGACGGGTGATGCGATGCTGCATGCCGCGATGGAGCCGCTCGCCGAGGTGCGAGAGACTCTCGAGGCGCTCACGCGAGTCTGGCACCAAGATCTCCGCGGCCTGCGAAGGCGTCGCCGCGTGGACGTCCGCGACGAGATCGCAGAGTGACACGTCCGTCTCATGCCCCACCGCCGTGATCACCGGAGTGTGCGCAGCGGCGATGGCGCGCACCAGCAGCTCGTCGTTGTAGGCCGCGAGATCTTCGAGAGCACCGCCACCACGGGTCACGACGATGGCGTCGATTCCGGGCAAGCTGTCGGCCCAGCGGACCGCGCGGGCAATCCGTTCGCCGGCGCCTTGCCCCTGGACCGGCGTTGGAACGAGCAAGATCGATACCCGCCCGCGCGAAAATGCGACGCGGCAGATGTCGTGGATCGCGGCGCCATCGCGACTCGTCAAGACGGCGATCCGCTTCGGCTCACGCGGCAGCGGCTTCTTTTTTTCGCGGTCGAACAGACCTTCCGCTTGCAGTTTTGCCTTCAGCTTTTCGAGCGCTTCGAGCAACTCACCGCGCCCGGCTTCGAGCACGGCCTCGAGCACGAGCTGAAGACGCCCGCGCGGTGCATAGACGGTCACGCGGCCTTCGACGACGACCCGCTCGCCCTCGGCCAGGCGGTTGCCGCCTCGTGAGGTCGCCCCGCGGTACATGACGCAGTCGACGAGCGCGTCTTCTTTTTCGTCTTTGAGCGTAAAATAGCAGTGCCCGCTCGAAGCTCGATGCAGCCCACTCACTTCCCCGCACACGCGCACGTTCTGAGTCGCACCTTCGACGAGCTGCTTCAGCATCCGGTCGAGCGCCGCGACGCCGAGGACCTCGCGTTCTTCCCTTAAGCCCGGCCCGGCGCCAAACGTGAGCTCGAATTGCGGAGGGAGAACGCGCTTGGCCACAGGCTCCTAGCCTAACCCCTCGATTCGTTCGAATCGAGGGGTTAGCGTCGATGGACTCGGGCACGACCCCCTCGATTCGTTCGAATCGAGGGCATAGCGTCGATGGACTCGGGCACGACCCCCTCGATTCGTTCGAATCGAGGGCATAAAAAACAGCCGTGCCCGAGTCGATAGCCGTCGTAATCGAGGGTCTTTCGACGCCCTCGCCAAAGAGGGGGCGT
>CANMZR010000237.1 GCA_947502375.1 Polyangiaceae bacterium | reverse complement strand
AAGGCGCTGTGGCACACGCCGACGCGCGCGTACACCGCGGCCCGGTTCGCGCTTCCGAGGCCGCGAGCCACCGCCAGGATTTGCTCGGCCGCAATGCCCGTCGGTCCGGCGACACGCTCCGGAGTAAAGGGACGAACCAACCGTTCGAGTTCATCGACCCCATCGGTGAAGGCCGCCAACCGACCCAGTCGGAGCGGCTTCTCACGCAAGAGCACCGAGAGGAACGCCGCGAGCAGCAGCGCGTCCGTCCCTGGGCGTATCTCTAGAAACACGTCGGCGAGCATCGCCGTCTCGGTACGGCGGGGGTCCACAACGACCACCTTGCCACCTCGAGCCCGCACAGCCCGCAACCGCTCCTTCATGCCGGGAGCCGAAAGAATGCTGCCATTCGACACGAGTGGATTCGCGCCGAGAATCACCAGGTGCTCGCAGCGGTCGAGATCGGGCACCGGCATCAGCACCTGGTTGCCGAACATCAAGAGCGCCGCGAGCATGTGCGGGAGCTGGTCGATGCTGGTCGCGCTGAAACGGTTTTTCGTGCCGAGCGCTTCAAAGAACGGGACGCTGTAGAGCATCGCTCCAAGGTTGTGAACCACCGGATTCCCTGTGTAAACGGCAACCGCGTCGGGTCCGTGACGCCGCTGCACAGCGGCCAGTCGCTCGGCTGTGTCGTGGAGCCCGTCCTCCCAGGAGCACGCCTCCCAGCGTCCCGAAACGCGACGCTGTGGTGTCCGTAGGCGGTCAGGATCCTCGTGCAGTTCCCCGAGCGCCGTTGCCTTCGGGCAGAGATAGCCGCGGCTAAACGGATCGGCGCTGTCACCGCGGATCCCGAGCACGCGTGTGCCGTCGTGTTCGACCACGATGCCGCACAGCGCTTCGCACAGGTTGCAGACGCGGTGGTGGAGGCTCACGCTTGCATGTGTGAACCGAGCGGCTCCGGGCCGCGAGCTGAAAACCAAAGTTTCGTTCACAGCCCCCCCGGCTCCGGCGTCTTGACGCGTACTGAAAATGATAGTCAACTTCTCATCATGAGTCCCACAAACCCGATCAGCCGCGATTCGCTGCGGCGGTGCGTGAGCGCACCGACCGGGACAACCTCCGAGGCGCCCCAGCCGTTCGCGCTTGCGGACGCGCCACTGGGGCAGGCCTTCGTCGTGGTTGAGGTCGGCGGCGAGCGTGGATTCCGGCGCCGTCTGATGGAGCTCGGACTCGTCCCGGGCACCGAAGTGACCGTCAAGAAGGTCGCACCACTCGGAGATCCGCTCGAGTTGGTGACGCGGGGTTGCAGCTTGTCGATACGCACGAGCGAAGCGCGCGCCGTGCGGATCATCGCCCGAGTGTGACGTGGCAAGCCATCCCACTTACGCGCGAATTGCGCTGCTCGGCAACCCGAACACGGGCAAGACCACGCTCTTCAATCAACTGACCGGCGCACGCGCCCGCGTCGGCAATTACCCCGGCGTCACGGTCGAACGACGCAGCGGCCGCATGACGGTCGGCGGACGCGAGGCCGAGGTGGTGGACCTGCCCGGCACCTACTCCCTCACCGCTCGCTCACCGGAAGAGCAACTCGCGATAGAGCACGTGCTCGGCATGCACGAGGCCCCCCCGGACCTCGTCGTCGTGGTGGTGGACGCTGGGCAGCTGGTTCGCAACTTCTACCTCGTCATCCAGCTTATCGAGCTTGAAGTTCCGCTCATCGTCGCGCTCAACATGCTGGATGAGGTCGCCGACGCGCCCGACCACCAGGCCATCGGAAGACTCCTCGGGGTACCCGTCGTCCCCATCCGGGCAAAGACGAACCGCGGCCTCGCCGCACTCACGGAAGCTATCGCCGTAGGGCTTGCGAAGCCCTCATTCGGCTCGGTAAAAGTCGACTATCCCGAAGCACTCGAGGCCGATGCTGCGGCGGTGGTTCAGGCGCTTCCCGAAGGCTGGGGTCAGGGCAAACCCAAGCGCGAGCTCGGCCTGGCCCTGTGGGCGCTCGGCAGCGTGGATGAGCATGACGAGCTGCGGGGTATCACTCCCGAACTGCGAGCGGCCTGTATCGAACGGCAGGCGGTCAGCGGCCGCGATGTGGATACCGAGAGCATCACTGCGCGTTACCGGTTTCTCGACGCCCATGTGACGCCGCTCGTCCGCGCCCGCGCGCCTGGCACCGTCCCGACGACCACCGAGCGCATCGACCGCGTGCTCTTGCACCCCATCTGGGGATTCGCGGTCTTCATTGCGATCATGTTGACGGTGTTCCAGTCGCTCTTTAGCTGGGCCTCTCCGGCCATCACGCGCATTGAAAGCGCCGTTTCCTGGCTCGGCACGAACCTCACACAGCACCTGCCGGCTGGCGTCCTCACCGATCTCCTCGTCGAGGGCGTTCTCGGGGGCGTCGGCAACGTGATCGTCTTCTTGCCGCAGATTTTGCTGCTTTTTTTGTTCATCGGCGTTCTCGAAGACTCGGGCTACATGGCCCGAGCCGCGTACTTGATGGACCGCATCATGCGAGCGCTCGGCCTGCACGGGCGCGCCTTCGTGCCGATGTTGAGCGGCTGCGCCTGCGCAATCCCAGCCATCATGGCGACCCGCACGATGGAACGTCACCGTGACCGTTTGCTGACGATGCTCGTCATTCCGTTGATGACCTGCTCCGCGCGCCTGCCCGTCTACACGCTCGTGATTGGCGCCTTATTTCCACCGAGTCGCGTCTTTGGCATCGTCCCCGTGCAGGGCCTCTTGATGGTGTTCATGTACTTGTTCTCGACGCTGATGGCGCTCCTAGCGGCGGGGGTACTGGGTCGCACGGTCGTGCGTGGACGCCGGATCCCCCTGCTCATCGAGCTGCCTCCTTACCGCATGCCGACATGGCAAAGCGTGGTGCGTCAAATGTCCGAGCGTGCGACCTCCTTCTTGAAGGAAGCTGGCACGATGATTCTCGCCTGCACCATCGTGCTCTGGGGGCTCTTGAGCTTCCCGCGCCATGATGCCGTCACGCTGAGAGCGGCCCCGCCTGAAATGCTGGCGACCGAAGACAAGAGGCCGCGGACCGAAGCCTCGGAAACCAGCGTCGCTCCCACGGTGAACGTGCGCTCTGAACGCCTCACGCACAGCTACGGGGCAAAGCTCGGCCGGGCGATCGAACCGGCCATCAAGCCACTCGGCTTCGACTGGAAGATCGGGGTGGGGCTCATCGGTGCGTTCGCCGCTCGCGAGGTTTTCGTCTCGACGATGGGCCTCGTCTACGGCATCGGCGACGCAGACCAAAGCTCGGAGCCACTTCGTGAAAAGATGCGCGCTGAATCAAAAGACGGAAAACCCGCGTATTCCCCGCTAACGGGTCTCTCCTTGATGCTGTTCTTCGCACTCGCTTGTCAATGCATGAGCACCCTCGCGGTCGTGAAGCGTGAGACCCGCTCCTACCGCTGGCCTGCGTTCCTGTTTGTCTACATGACCTCGCTCGCCTGGGTGACGAGCTTTCTCGTGTTTCAGCTCGGCACGAAACTCGGCTTTTGAGGCTGAGAGACGAGCGACCCCGGGCGCGGTCAACCCTGGCGACGCTCTGCCAGGATCGTCGCCGTGCGAAGCGGCGTGTAGCAGCGTGGTTCCCCGACCCGCAGTCGGCGACGCAGCTCACTCACCGGCTCGGCGAGCAGTTCTTCCCAGGGGAGCGCCGGCAGCCATGCGGCGGACAGCCCGCGCGAGAAGCCATCGAGGATGATGCGGCGGGCGTCTTCATCCTCCGAGCGGACCCACGCCACCGATGCCAGGATCCCAAACATCGCCGCACGGGTTTGGGTAAACGAAAAGGCCAGCAAGGCCGATTCACCGAGGACGTCCCCACCGTAGCCGGTGAGCGCGTGCCAGAGATCATGGGTGTCCCGAAGGCGCTCGCCGATCCAGCGTTCTTCCTCGGTTTGTTGCTGCCGGCTCGGGTTCTCTCGTCGGTCGATTTCGACGAGAAACGCCGAGTCCAGCCGGTCACTCTTCATGAAGTCCAGATACGCGCGCCCAAGTGAGCCTTCGGGCAAGCGAGCAAGCGCGTCACGGTCATCGAGGAAGGCGCGCACGTCGGGTCGCTCGCGGAGCAGGCGCTGGCCTCCGGTCGAGCTGACGAACGTGCGGACAAGCGCGGTGGACGTGCCACCGAGTGCGCTCACGAGTCGAAAGACCTGGGCGGTGTCATCGGGGTTTTTGACGAGAGCGACCACGGCACGGACGGATTCGATCGGATGGTGTTTCATAAGGGCTTTCTCTGCTGACAACAAAGTCTCTGCTGACAACAATGTAAATAACACTGCTGACATGTTTGTCAAGTAGCGAGGATGCGTTTAGAATCGGCCGATGTCCAAACCGACCACGCCGCCGCGGGTGCGACGTTCCGCCGCCGAAGCCAGGGAGCGCATCCTTCAGGCGGCGGGGACACGCTTGCTCGCACACGGGCCGGCCGCGCTCCGATTGCAGGAGCTAGCGCGAGACCTCGGCGTGAGCCACCCCACGATTCTCCACCATTTCGGGAGTCGCGATGCGCTCGTCCGGGAGGTATTGAATCGCGCCATCGCAACTTTGGAAGACGAGTTGATCCGCGCCGTCACGAGCTTGCCGTTCGACGAAGCTCCACCCACCGAGGTCTTGCGACGCGCGCTTTTTGCCTTCACGAAAAGCGGCAGTGCGCGCTTGGTCGCCTATCTCGCGCTCGAGGCCACGGGCACGGACGCCCCCGAGGAGCCTCACCTCCGACGGCTCGCCGAGGTGATTCACGCGCGAAGGGTCACCCGCCAGCCGGACGCATCGTTCGAGGACACGATGTTCGTCGTGATGTCGGTGGCCCTCGCCGTTCTCTTGGACGCACTCGTCGGCGAAAACTTGTGGAAGACCGCCGGACTTCCGCGGGGGGCGCAGGGACGCTTTCACGACTGGCTCATCCATCAGGCGAGCGAACGCATCGAGCGGACTTCCCCTAATGAAAAGACTCAGAATGCGACGCCCGCCACCGTGACGAAACCCAAGCGCACCACCAGGCGGCGGGACGACTGAAGCCGAGTCTGCCCTTACAAGATTCGGTTTCCTAGCACCGAACCGATGAGCCCGACTGCAAGCTCGGCGGTGCTGTTGCGATCGTCGAGCACCGGGTTCACTTCCACCACCTCGATGCTCGTCACGCGACGCGTATCGGCCAGCATCTCCATCGCGAGATGCGCTTCTCGATAGGTGAGCCCACCGAGCTTTGGGGTGCCGGTGCCGGGCGCGACCCGTGGATCGATGGAATCGATGTCGAAGCTGACATGCAACATGTCCGAATCGCGCGAGACGATTGCGATTGCCTCCGCCATCACCGCAGCCATGCCGCGTTTATCGACGTCTTCCATCGTGAAGCAGCGAATGCGCGACTCACGAAGCAGGCGCTTTTCGGTGTCGTCGATGTCACGCAGTCCCACGAGGGCGAAGTGGTCGGGACGGACCTTCGGGCCGTCGAAACCGAGTTGGGTGAGAGCCGACGGCCCTTGACCGAGCAGGCACGAGACGGGCATCCCATGAATGTTGCCGCTCGGCGTCGTCTCTGGAGTGTTGATATCGGCGTGCGCGTCGAACCAAATCACGCCAAGCCTCGGCGGCGTCTGTTTCGTCTTCTTGCGCAGGTGGTTCGCGATGCCCGAAATCGTCCCGATGGCTATCGAGTGATCCCCACCGAGAACGAGCGGGACTCCGCCTTCATCGAGCGCCGATTCAACCTCGTATGCCACGCTCGCACAGGCCTCGGCAATCAGCGGGAGGAACTTCGCCGTCTCTTCCCCCGGGGACTGCGTCTCGGGAGCCGGAATGATGATATCGCCGCGATCCTTGATGCCGTGCCCAAGTCGCAAAATCGCCGCGTGAAGTCCTGCGATGCGCATGGCCGCGGGCCCCATCCCGACGCCGCGGCGGCCGGCTCCGTGATCGAGTGGAACTCCCAGAATATGAACCGTGGACATGCGCGCTCCTCGCTCGGGCGACACAAAACGCGCCGCCTCAAAGCCCCCACAGGTTAACAGATGCGCGCGTCCCCAAGCAGGTGCAAGCGCCATCCCCCGGGAATGAGCACCCGATCCCAAAGAAAAAGCGGACCCACTTGGGCCCGCTTCATCACGTTCGCCGGTGGCCCTCCGAACGGGCTATCGGGCGAGCCGTGGGCGTGGACTCAGCCACACTTCCCGCCGGCGCAATCGCAGCTCGCACAGTCGCCGTCGAATACACACGCCGCTCCCGCGGATGCCAGCGGATGCTCGCTGAGGTCGCGCTTCACGCACTCGAAGCCCTTGCACTCGCGGCTCGCGCATTGACAATCCTTCGTGCACGTTGCGCCGAGGGCACGGCTGCCGAGCGCAATCGCGTCGTCGCCCTCAGCGAGCAAGTGCCCAGAGTCCTTCCCTTCACACTTCGGTGTCGCGGGCCCCTCACTCACGCGAGCGCTCGAAGGCACCGCCAGCAACAGGCCAAGCCCACCGAATGCCACCACCGAAAGAACCTGATTTAATTTCATGAACGAAAACTCCCCAAACTGTTTGTTGATTGAAAACCCAATAAAACCATCATCGCCTTTGATAAATCCGATGACTTGTCAAAGCTTTGTGAACATCTCAACGTAGCGGAACCTTGAAACCATTACGGCATGTCGCAGGTCGCGGTGGACCAGAAGCCCCAGTCTTTAATTGAATTCGCTACGCAGTTGCTGAAGCTGACGTTCGTCCCTTTGCTGTAGCCGGACACCTTCGACTTGTCCTTGTCGCCGTAATAAAGCGCGACGCGAGGAATGCCGCTGTCGAGGATGACCTTGACGCAATCGTCTCCCCACTTCGTTGAATCATCGAGGAACCCGCACTTTTCGACTTCCGTCACTTCACCGGAACCGCTGAGGACCACTCCCTTGAAGGTGGCCGCGTAGGCTTCCTTTTGAAGATCATTCATGTCGATGAACTTCTGCACGATGCCCGGAAACGCCCCACGCGTGCCGCCAACGGGGGCTGCCGCAACCGCTACGTCGGGAACCTTTCGTTCCGGCGCGGCCTCCTTGTCGTCAACACGGTCGCTGGCCGAGACCGCCGTCGTCGCGGCGGGTTTCGCCTCGCTCGGCGGCGGCGTTTTGATCGCTTCCTTCAACGTGGTCGCGACGTCACAGGCCCATTTCGCTCCTTCGGCGCAAGCGGCCGTGCAATTGGCGAACTTGTGGCCATCGCTGCCGTATCCTCGGCACTCTTTTGCAGCCTCGCTCTCCTTCGGTCCGTTCGCTTCGGGCTTCAGCGTCTGAGCCATGTCGCACGCCCACTTTGCACCGCTGCTACATTCGGCCATGCAGTTCGCTAGCTTCTTCGCCTTGTCGCTGTCGGTGAAAGAAGACCCGTTACGACACACTTCTTCTGAAGCTTCTTTTGAAGAGCCACCGGACGTTTGTTTGCCGCCCTTCAGTACGCTGCTGCACATGCCGAGGAACAAAAGCGCGCCAAAAACTGCGACGACTTTCCCGGGCGTTGTCGCGATGAACGCCTTAGCCTTGGTCAACAGATCGTTCGGAGGCGGGGCGCCCCCTTGACCGTAAC
>CANMZR010000236.1 GCA_947502375.1 Polyangiaceae bacterium | reverse complement strand
CCAGGCGTTGCGCTGGCCGATCTCGATCCGACTCACGTGAGCTCACTCACCGATGCGCAGAAGACGGCCGCGGCCATCGACGGCTCGGGCTACGGCTCGACCCTGACAGCGGGCGCTCGCGTCGGGCTGAGCTTCTAGGCAACGGACACAGGAACCGTCTCCATGCGTGCGCTTTTCCTGGGTGGTGCGGCGTTGGCTGTAGCGGCTCCTCCCATGGGGCTCCTGCTCCTCGTCCGTCGCTACGCAGGCGTCAAACGGCAGCTGCCGCTGCTCGTTTCTGCGTTTGCGACTGGTCTGGTTGCGGCCGTGTTCGCGGCGGTCCTCGAGCGCATGGTGCTACGCGCGGTGGAGATCGATCCGCTTGGCCGCAACGGTTCGCTCACGCTGGCGTTCTATACGTTCGCCGTCTCGGCTCCTCTCGAGATGGCGCTGACGGCGGCCGTGGTTGCGCCTTACTGGCGTATTCGTCGTTCCTCGCGTTCCGAGCGATGGACGCATCGTCCGACGGAGCGAGATGGGATGCTGTTCGCCGCGAGTGCGACTCTTGGGTTTTCGAGTCTGCGCCATATGGTCCTCGGGTGGCACGCTCAGGGGGGCATCGATATCGTTCGAATTTTTTTAGCGGGTGTCGGATTTCCTCTCTTGGCTTCGTTGTGGGGCTACATGCTCGGGCGCGATCCGGACCGTGGGCTACGCGCGAAAAATATCGGACCTGTGTGGGCCGGTTCCACCGTGTTTTTGGCGGTTTTGGACGAGCTCTTGTTTCATCGTGGTACGCAGGCGCTGCTCGCCGCAGGACCGTTGCTCCTCTGTGCGGTCGTCGCGGCTGCGTTTTTATGGCGGGACCCGCTGGCGGTGGTCGAAACGCCGGGCAGTGCCCGGTTCAGCTTGTTCCTCTCGGCGCCGGCGCCTTCGCTTGGCGCGATTCGTGATGCGTTTCGCCGGGAGGAACGACCTCTCACGCTGCGGTGGCTGTCGTTTGGCGTGCTTGTCAATGCAGGCGTGGTGCTCACGGGAGTCGTGGTGGCCGTGCTGCTCGGTCGCCGATTTGGACTCGACTTCGCGGCCGTGGACCGTCCGGATTCTGTGCACGGTACGATAGCTCCGGTGGGCTTGCTTGCGCTTGGGGTGCTCTCGGCGTTTCCGATTGCGGGTTACTTGATGGCGCGCGCGTCGAGCGCTCGAAGTGTCCTCGAGCCGGCGCTTTCTTCAGCGCTCGCCATCTTCGTTTTGTTGGTTTTTTTCGGCGTTATCGCGCCTGCCGCGTTGGTCTTCGGGTTGGCCGTGAGCCCGATCGCATTTGTTTTTGCCTGCGCGGGAGCCTGGTTCGGGACGGCCCGCTGAGCGGGGTGCTGAGCGCGTCGAAAACGGCTCAACTCGCCGAGGTTTCGTTGCCGTCACTCGCCGCTAGGTCTTCTTGCAGCTCCTTCAAGAGCTGTTTCGCGCGCTTGCTGAGTCGCTTCGGGACCTCCACTTGCACGACGACGTGAAGTGAGCCTCTTCCCGGGCCGTTGACGTCGGGCGCGCCGCTTCCCGCGAGCGAGATAACGTCTCCGGGTTGCGTCCCCGCTCGAAGGTCGAGGTCGCGGACCGTTCCGTCGAGCAGCTTGAACGGGAGCGTCGCACCGAGTGCAGCTTCCGCGAAGTTCACTTGTTTCCGCGCGATCAAGTCGAGCCCTTGTCGCTCAAACCGTGTGTGAGGAGCCAGCGCGACATCCACGTAGAGATGCCCGGCTGGCCCGCCTGCTTTGCCCGCAAGACCTTGTCCGGCGACGCGCAAGCGATGGCCTTCGTCGATCCCCGCAGGAAAGGTTACGGTGACAGAGCGGGCTTTCTCTTCCCAGCCGGCACCCTCGCAGCGTTTGCACGGAGTGGCGATGACGCGCCCCTGACCTTCGCAGGTCGGGCACGTTTGGGTGAAAAGAATGAAGCCGCGCCCCGTGGACACCTGACCTGCGCCCTCGCAGGTCTTGCATTTTTGTGGCTGTGTGCCGGGCTCGCAGGCGCTGCCCTTGCAGGCCACGCATTCGACGGGCGTCTGGAGTTGCAGCTCTTTTTTGCAACCGAGAACGGCGTCTTCGAGCGTCAAGGTCTGCCGGACACGCACGTCTCGGCCGCGCTGCGGACCACGTTGGGAGCGACCGCCTCCCGCGGCCCCGCCGAAGAAGTCCGCGAAGAGGTCTTGCACGTGCGAGAAGATGTCTCCGTCATTCTGGCCCGCACCGGCCAGGCCTGCGTGACCGAATTGGTCATAGCGGCTGCGTTTGTCGTCGTCGCTCAGTACGCCCACCGCCTCGGTGACTTCTTTGAACTGCGCCTCGGCTTCGGCTGAGCCCGCGTTCCGGTCCGGGTGGTACTTCAACGCCAGCTTTTTGTAAGCCTTGCGGATGTCGGCATTCCCGGCATTCCGTTCGACGCCGAGGACTTCGTAGTAGCAGCGCTTTTCGCTCATCGGTTCAACGGGCTGGGTTCCCGGGCATTCGAGTCGAGTGGTGGGACGAAGCCCGGCGCGAAGGTAAGTCGTCGCGCTGGGATGTCAATCGCCTTCGGTGTGTTCGCAGGCCTCCCCCGAGGCTCGCGGCGGTGCGACACCTTCAATCAGGTCGCCGCCTGGAGCTCCTCGAGCTCCCGATGCGCGGCAGCCAGAGCGGCTTCGAGCCGGGTGACATCCGAAGAGCTCTCGGCGCGTTCGCCGAGTTCCTGCTCCCGTGCGAGGATGGTCCAGTTGGCACTTACGAGATCGGCTTCAAGGCGGCTCGCACGGTTCGTCAAGTCCAAGATGGCGCCCGCCTCGCTCCTGGTCGGTGAGTCGGGCACGGTTGCGCGTCCCCGCAGCAATTCGCGCCCGATGCGCTCCGCCTCTCGAAGCTCGCGCTCGAGCGTCGCTATGCGCTCGCCTCGCTCACGCAGACGCAATTCAAGGGCCTCGAGCTCTCGCTCAACCTCCCTCAAGGAGTCGTCGGTGGCGTTAGGGTTCTCGAGGCGCTCGGCCTTGGCCGCCTTCTGCTCTAGACTCGTGAGTTTTTGTTGGAGTTTGTGGACCTCGCCTTCGAGCGCCGTGGCCGTGGCCGCCCGGTCGCGAAATCCATCCGTCTCGGCTCGCGATTTCCCCAAGGATTTTCGGAGCTCATCGAGCTGAAATTCGAGGGCTTGAACCCGCTGCGAGGGGCCCTCCGGTGCGACCGGTTCCGGGCTGCTTTCCGCGCTCGCGAGGGCGGTGGCCTCGGTCGGTCGGAGCGCTGCCTCGAGCTCCAGCTCGAGCTCGCCGATGCGCTCGAGCATCGTGTCGAGCTCGCGCTGTCGATCGTCTTGAGCCCGGTCCTCGTCGCGCTTGCGGTCGGCCTCCTCGCGCTTGCGCTTCGCCTCGCGGGCTCCGTCGGCGGCCTCCAGCTCCGCGACGCGCGTGGAGAGCGCGGTGATCGTCCGGTTGCGCTCGTCGGCGAGTTCGCGCGCTTCGCGGGCCTGTTGTTCCTTGGAGGCGAGTTGTTCCTTGGAGGCGAGTTGTTCCGCGGAGGCGAGTTCCCGCAGGTTGCGGAGGGACGGTGGCGCCGGCGCGTCGTCCGTGGGAACTCCGTGCGCGGCGACCTCGTTCCAGGGCAGTTGCACCACCAAGTAGGGATCGATGCGAAAGGGTTGGCGGCTGGCGAATGCGATGTAAGCGATCGGCTCCTCGGAGCCTTCGGTCAACGAGGAGTCGATCGCTACGACGGGCTCGTCCGGGTTTCCGAACGCGGCGACCGTGATGCCCGCGAACGGCGCGGCACCGAGCATTTGAACCACCTCGAAGCGCGCACTCACGACATCAAAAAGCTGTAAATAATCAAGCGAGGCGGCGCCTCGCGGGGCGGCGATGGCGGCGAACCCGCGCGCCGCGAGCAGGTGGTCCGCGAGGTCGAGCACTCCCTCGGCGCCGAGCACGCCACGCTCTGTGAGCTCGACCAAATTGGGGATGATCACCACGTCGAAGGCGCGCTGCCCGAGCTCGGCGGCGCCTGCGAGAAGCCCGTGTCGTACGTGGTCGCCGCCATCGCGGCTCCGGGCGATGGCCTCTGCCGTGCGGCCAGCGTCAACGTCGAAAACGTGGACGCTTCGGCCGCTCGCTTCAGCGAGCTGTTCGGGTAGCCCGGTCGATCCGTCACCGAGAATCGCGACTCGTTTTCCGTTGACGTGTTCCCCGAGGTACGCGCCGAGGACGGCTGCGAGCTCCGCGTCGAGTGGTGACGGTCCGGGCGCAAAAGGGGTGCGCGTGCTTTCGTTCGGTTCCGCCATGATAAGGACTCTCGATAGGTTGGGGCTCACGGCGGGTCAAACCTCTTGTGTTCGGTTCCCACGGGAGCTACCGCGATAGGGAACCATGACCGTTGAAGTGCGTCAGCTGAACGGCGACAAGAAGGTCCTCCGCCATTTTCTCAACGTCGTCGATGCGATCTACGCGGACGATCCGAACTATGTCCGCAGCCTGGACATGGACGTCTCGGATCGGATGAACCCGAAGAAAAACCCGTTTTTCGAGACCGGTGAAGCGACGGGTTGGGTGGCCTTCGACCGCGGCGTCCCGGTCGGACGAATAAGCGCGTCCATCGACCGATTGCATCAAGAGCGCTACGGCGACGGCGTCGGATTCTTTGGGTTTTTTGACTGTATTGACGACGAGCAGGTTGCGAATGTTTTGCTCAATACCGCAGCGGGCTGGCTCGAAGGGCGTGGTTGCCGTGCGATGCGAGGGCCGTTTTCGCTGAACATCAACGAAGAGTGCGGCTGTCTCGTTGAAGGGTTTGATACGCCGCCCATGGTGATGATGCCGCATCACCGAATCTATCAAGGCGGCCTCATTGAGCGGGCCGGTCTCGTGAAGTGCAAGGACCTCTTCGCGTGGCGTTATGAGGTGGGTTCGGTGCCGCCGCGTGCGCAGAAGGCCCACGATGACATCGGTCTCTTGCCGGAGATCTCCTCGCGCCGCCTGGACATGAAACACCTCGGGCGTGACGTTCGTTTGATCATGGATGTGTTCAACGATGCCTGGAGTGACAACTGGGGTTTCGTTCCGACGACCGAGTCGCAACTCGATAAAATGGCGGAGGACTTGAAGCTCATCGCGCTCCCCGAGTTGACCCAGCTCACGTTCATCAACGGCGAGGTGGCGGCGGTGGCGCTCGCATTGCCAAACGTCAATGAACTCATTGCAGACGCTCATGGAAAGCTGTTTCCGTTCGGCGCGATAAAGCTGCTTTGGCGATTGCGCGTACGGGGTCCAAAAACGGGTCGCCTCGTGATCCTCGGCATCCGAAAAAAATGGCGCAGCGTCCGCAAATACGCCGGTCTCTCGGCATTTCTTTACGTCGCGATGAATCAGGCTGCGCACCTTATCGGCATGAAGAGCGGCGAGCTCGGCTGGACGCTGGAGGACAACGCGCCGATCAATGTCGGCATTAAAATGATGGGCGGACGCGTCTATAAAAAGTACCGCATCTACGAGCGCGCGCTCGGGACTCAACCCCGCGCCGTCGACGCTTGATGAGACGGCTCCAGGGCTTTTCGAGGCCAAAGTGGCGTGGCTTAGGGGTGCTCGTCTTCGTCGTTTTTGGCTGGCCTCGGGCGGGTTTGGCGGACGAGC
Source organism: Polyangiaceae bacterium (assembly GCA_947502375.1). Taxonomy (GTDB): domain Bacteria; phylum Myxococcota_A; class Polyangia; order Polyangiales; family Polyangiaceae; genus SYFR01. The sequence continues at coordinate 1,956 of CANMZR010000236.1, read as the reverse complement.
GTCGTGGCTGCGTCGTGGTCGCTCGGACTCCTCAGGCCGAGCCCGCGGCAAAGGAGCTGGCTCGGGCCATCTATCGTGAGCCTTCGCTGCGCCCCCGGCACGACGAGATGACGGTGCGGGCGGTGCTCGGAGAGACGCTGTCAGCCGACGCTCCCGCCGCGGCTCGCGAGCTTGCGCGGGTGGCGCGGGCGGCCGTCGAGGCGGCGGATCCCGCGATTGGTTTGCGGCTTTTTCGCTCACTCGGCGGAGACCTCGGCGTGGCGACGCTCGCCGTCGTGGAGGCCCCTCTCTCGGTGGGTGCCGGGACGCTCGGGGACGTCGACGCGGGCCCATCGGCGAGGGTGTTCATTGTCGCAGAAGGCCGCTTTTTGCCGCTAACTTTCACGCCACGCCGAGGGGTTTCGTCGCGGCCAGGGGCAGCGCCGTCGAGTGAGGGCGTCGAGTCCGAATGGAGCGACGCGGTCGCGTTTTTACGTCAACTTTCTGCCCCGCAGGCCGCCCCTCTTGGGGCTTCAGTCCCCGTGGCGTCGGTTCGCGAGGTTGCCGCTCCGCCTCGTGACTTCACCGCATCGCGGAGGCCGGCCAAGGAGCCGGGACAATCCTCTCATCCGTGGCTGAGTTCGCCCTGGTTTTGGGGTGGTCTGGGCGCGGTCGTGGCAGTCGGTGCGACCGTGCTCGTGCTGTCGCAGACGGCACTGAAGCCAGCGGAGACCGTCGTGCTTGAAGGGCGCATCGTTCCCTGAACGGTAGCGCCCGTGGACCGCTGAGAATGGGCCTCGATTTGTTCTCCAGAGATTCCGTCGCGCGTTCGCTGCGCGAGCTGATGGCCGGCGTCGTCATGCTGGTGGCCGTTGCCGCGGCAGTTCAGCTGATTGCCGGGTTTTTTCCGAATCCGCTGACGCGCGCACTTTTAGGCGCGGTCGCGGTGTCGGTCGTTGCGGGCCGCGTCGGGCTGCAGCCGGAGACCGGACTTGGCGTCGCAAAAAATCGCCTGTGGCGGGGCGCGGTGCTCGGTCTGTTCGTCGTCGTCGTTGCGCTCGGCGCAGCGCTAGCGATGGGCTCACGGGTGCGGGTGGGCGAGGTCGGTTGGATGCTGTGGCTCGGCGTGGCAGATAGTCTCGCGGTCGCTTACCGGGACGAGCTTTGGTTGCGCGGCATCCCAATGTTTTTTGCGGTCCGCGCCAAGGTGCCCGTGCGTTTCGTCCTGCCCTATCTCGCAGCCACCGGGGTCGTGAGCGTCGCGCTCGAGTCGCACACGACGCTCCCGGGCCTCGTGCTCATCGGCGCAGCCGGTCTCGCGTTTGGTGTGTTGTGGCTTCGCACGCGCACGTCGTGGGTGCCGGTGGCGGCTCATGCGACCTGGCGACTTTTAGCGGACGTGTTTCTCGCGGGCGACGGCTTCGAGCTCGATCCGAACAAGCTTCCGACGCGTGCCGGTGCGTCCGGCGCCCTCGTCTGGGTGAGCGCCTCCGCGTTTCTGGTGGCGGCGCTCGTCGCCTGGCGCTGGATGCAGCCCGAGAGCGGTCGGGCAAGGGAGGATGAACCGTGAGTGGGCACGCGTATCAAGCGCTTTATTGCGAGGAAAACGTCTGGCAGCTGCTCGCAGAGGCGCGCTTCGGTGGCCTTCGTCGATGGGCGTTGTTCATCACCAACGTCGAGCGTCGGGTGGCGCTCGCGAAGCAACGGGCGGCCCGGCCTGAGGAGAGCATTTTGTGGGACTATCACGTGGTCGCCGTGATCGGCACGGGCGGCCTGGAGCACGCGGGAAAGCCCGATGAACTCACGCTCGACGTTTGGGATCTCGACAGCCGCCTGCCGCTTCCCTGTCCGCTCGACGTGTACCTTAAGGGCACGTTTCCGGTGCTCGATGGGAGCACGGCCAGCGCGGAACCCCGCTTTCGACTGGTGCCTGACGCCGCCTTCCGCGCGACCTTCTCCTCCGACCGGCGGCACATG
>CANMZR010000235.1 GCA_947502375.1 Polyangiaceae bacterium | reverse complement strand
GCTCGTCTGCAAACCGACCACCGAAGCTTCTTTGAACTCTGGCACTGGCCTTCGCACCTCACTCATTCCTCCCCGCCGCCCCCGCGGCTTCGTCAGCATGCATTCTTATCTCGCCGCGTTTCTTTCCGCCGCCTTTCTCTCTGCGGTCCTTACGCCACTCGTGAGGCAGTGGGCCTTGAGGCTTCAAGTGCTCTCGACCACGGGAACTCGGCACATGCACGCCCGAAAGATCCCGCGACTCGGTGGCGTTGCCCTCGCCTTGGCGGTCTTCGTTCCGATCCTCTCGTTGTTCTTTTTCAACGGTGCGATCGCGCAGTACATGAAGTCCAACGTTGTGCGCGTCGTCGGCCTGTGTGTCGGTGGCGCGGCGATAACGTTGGTGGGGGCGCTCGATGACGCGCGCGGCGTTCGCGCGCTCTACAAGCTCTACGCGCAGCTCGCGGTGGCCTCGCTTGCGTGGCTCTGCGGCTTTCACATCGACGAGGTGATGCTGCCCGTCGTGGGTTCGTTGCCCATGGGCATCTTTAGCCTGCCGGTGACCGTCATCTGGATCGTCGGCATCACGAACGCAGTCAACCTGATCGATGGTCTCGATGGGCTTGCCGCCGGCGTTGTCTTCTTCGCCGGCGTCACGAACTTTGTCGTCGCGTACACGCTTGGGCGGGAGTTCTCGGCGCTCGTGATGGCCTCAATGCTCGGTGCGGTGTTGGCCTTTCTGTTTTACAACTTCAATCCGGCACGGATCTTCATGGGTGACTCTGGCAGTTACCTGCTCGGCTACGTTCTCGCGACGACGGCACTCGTTGGACCGACGGGCAAGGCGACCACGGCCGTGTCGCTGCTCGTGCCGGTGGTGGCGCTCGGCGTACCGATTTTCGATACCCTGTTTGCAATTGTTCGTCGTGCCCTCGAGCGCCGCCCACTTTTTTCGCCCGATCGTGGGCACATTCATCATCGCCTCATCGACCTTGGGTTCACCCACCGTCGTGCGGTTTTGTTTCTGTATGGAGTAAGCGTCCTGCTCACGGTCGCTTCGATTGCAATCTACCTCGGCCGCGCGTGGCAGATCGGCGTCGCATTCCTCGCGGCGACCGTCGTGATGCTCGGTCTCGTGCGGTTTGTCGGTCAGTTCTCGTTTTCGATGTTTGAGCGTCGGCAGCGCTCCCGCATGCGGAGCCGCGATACCGAGCTTGTGCGTCGGCTGATGCCAGGGCTCTCGGAGCGGTTCTCTAAAACGGCGACCGACCGCGCGCTCCTCGATGAATTTCTGGCTTTCGCGGGCGAAGCCGAGCTTGCGGCGGTGGAACTTCGGAGGGTCGGCGCCGCTCCTGGCGAGGATCCCTTCCTCCACTGGACGGACCGTCGCTCGGATGCCCGCCGCGTTGTTGCGACGATGCTCTACCCGATCGGTACCGAGGCGCTCGCCCGCGCCGAGCTCGAGATTTCGGCGGCAAACGAATTCGAGGAGGATCAAGTCCCGCCTCAAACCGAAATTTTGCTTCAGCTTGCGATCGACATGCTCACCGAAAATCTGACCCGCTTGAAGAGCGAGCATGCGCCTCTCGTCTCGCAGTCACCCATCTCGATGCGCAGACCCGCACCCGCGGCGAGCCCGCCGACGAGTGCCCCTCGCCCGAGCATCGAACTTCACGTCAAGTCGGACGTCGAGTCGGGCGTCGAGCCGTGACGAGCCACCCCGAAGCGCGCGTGGCTTACCTAGTGCGACGGCGCGTGCTCGATCAGGTGGGGGCCATTTTTGCTGACGCAAACGTGCGCGCTTTGCTGGTCAAAGGAGCTGGCCTCGCGGAGACCGTCTACCCCGAGCCATGGCGACGGACGATGGCCGACATCGACCTCATCGTGCGACCGCAAGCGCTCGCGGTGGCGTTGGAGGCACTCGGAGCCGCCGGCATCGAGGTCGTCCCGGTGCCGCCAGAGCGGCGCTATTCCTTCGGAGTTTTCGAAGAGCGAACGGCGCTGGTTTCGGTGGGGCCGCTGCGAGTCCTGGTTGAAGTGCACACCGGCCTCGACAAGGTGGTCCCGCACCCGATCGCTTGGTCGGCCGTCTGGGATCGCGCGGTGACGGTCGAAGGCTTGCCGCCGTCGCTCCTCGTCCCGTCCTTCGAAGATCACGTGCTGCTCGTCGTCCTGCACGTCGCTCTCAGTGAGTTTGAACATCCTTCCGCCTGGGATGATTTGCAGGCGCTCTGGCATGCGGGCCTCGACTTCGACGCTGTCGCCTTGCGCGCCAAGGAATGGGGTCTCACGTTGTCCCTCGAACTTGCGCTGGCTCGTCTTTCCGAGCGCCATGCGGCTCTCGATCTTGCAGCGCTGCGCTCGAATTGCCCCTCGTCTGGGGTTCGCTCTGCCATCGCACGGCGTGTTTTCGCCCACCGAGGACGGCGGACGGTGGGGCTCACCTGGCTCGCCAAGCAGACCGTTTTACGTGAGGATCCTGCCCGTTGGCTTTTCGGGCTCGTGCGTTTTGCCGTGCTGCGCGGTGCCGATCGTTGGCCGTGGTAAGAGTGACGAATGGCTCTCACTTCCACTGCCCGCTTTGCGCCAACGAGTCAGGTGCTGTCGCGTGTGCTCACCGGTGAAGCGGTGCTGCTCGATCTCGGCGAAGGCCAGTATTATGGCCTCGACGAAATAGGGACCGTCATCTGGGTGGCTCTCGAGGCGGGAGCAACCGTCGGCGAGCTCGTTCGTCACGTCGTTGACAACTACGAGGTCGCGGAAGAGACGGCCCGCGCCGATGTCGACGCGCTGCTGACACACTTACTCGAACGAAAACTCATCGCGTGAGGTGCTTCAGCACAAGGTCTGTTAGCTCTTCGATGGCCTCAAGCTGGGGACGGTAACAGAGTCGCATCACGCATCCGCGGCCGACGACATTCGAGAGCAGGTTGAACTCTGCAGCGAGCGCAGTTGGGTCATCGGGCGCGAGGCGATGGACTTGTTTCTGCAGCGCGACGAACGCGGCTTGGCCGTGCAGCGGCTCGAGGCGCGGCGTGGGGTCGTCGTGCCGCTCGAGGACCAGGATGGCGCGGAGCGGAACGGGCCCGGTTACGAGCGACGCGGGCATGCGAAGTTTGGGGTTGCGCGGCGTCGCGCGGTGGAGAGCGGAGGGCGTCGGGGCAAACGCCTTGGCAGCGTCCGGCCAGAGGCGGAGCGACGGGTAGCCGGGGAGAGCGAAGATCCCTTCTCGAGTGACTTCGAGCGACAGGCTGTCGTCCGATACGAGCCGTCCGCGCCTGGCAAAAGCCGCGCAAAGAGTGGATTTCCCCGCGCCCGAATCCCCCGTGAAAGCGATGGCGCCGAAGCCCTCGAGCCAGGCGGCGCTGGCGTGCAAGGACGGTTTGCCCGCGAGGTGCAAGGCGCGGGGTAAGACTTGATCGACGAGCGCTTGCTCGAGTCCGAGGGCGGAGGCGTGCTCGTCGAGACAGAAAGCAATCTTGCCTGGCGCAACGAGAAATCGACCGACGTTGTCGAGGGCCAGAAGATACCCTTCGTCACCGCGTGAAACGGTCAGAAAAGGCCGAACTTCTCCCTCACGATGCGGCAGCGAGAAGAGTGCCTCCAGCAGCCTATCCGGCAGCGCCGACCGTTGCTCTAGCGTAAAGAGAACGAGCCCTGCTTCGTCGGCAGGCGCCAACGTTTCGAAGCGAATCTCGCTCGTCAAACCAACCGCGCCAACTCGATAACGATTCACGAATCGCGCGGGCTATGGAGTTGGCTGTAAACCCCCGCCGTCGGAGACGGTCCCCGCCGCGGCGAGAGTCAGCGCTCGTACCGACCCAAGCTCGGTGAGGCTCGGGCGCGTATACGGGCGCTTCGGTATGTTCACGCTCGCGGCGCGCAGGTCGATGGCTTCAGAGGCGAAAAGATCACAGGTTGGCTCTTTTGACATGGTGTTCTCAAGGGTGAAGTTGGCGCAGCCACAGCTCCATCGCGATGGCTGTGAGGTTACGACAAACCAGGATGGGATCGCTAGCGTCTGGCGCATTCAACCGCAAGTTTGGTCGAACGAGTCCGGTTTCAATCAGGCGCTCGGGGTGGCTGACAGCCGCAAATCCCGCTTGGTGAAGCTCGAACACGTTCGCTCGAACGAAGTCCGAGTACTCGGCGGAGCTCCCACGCCGGTAGACCTCGGCCGGCAGGAGGTCGCGCATGGCGCGGCGCAACACGGGCTTCGGTTTGCGCAAGAACGGGGCGTGCTGTTGTTCGGCGGGCAAACAGAGCAGCAGCCGCACCAAGTCGGCGTCGAGAAACGGGTGTTCGAGAGTGAGTCCCCGTCGCCGCGCGAAGTACGCGAGTCGGCCCGTGCAGAACTGTTGTCCTCCGTCGTGGAGCCCTCGTACCAACAAGGCTTGCCGACGGTCACCGCTTACAGACCTCTCCCAGGCGACCTCTTTTTCGCGCCGCTGCCCCTCGACCGTTTTCTGCCACGCTACCGAGAGGATCGGGTCGGGCTGAGGGGCGCGAAAGGGAGCCACCGACGCGCGAAGCCGCCACGGGATCGCTTGGCGCAGAGTGAGCTCGTAGCCTCGTTTGAGGCCGCCAACGGAGAGCAGGGGCCGGCAGGTCTCCCGGAGCACCCGCCGAAGATCGCCGCCCTTCACGCGCTCGACGTGGTCGTACCGTGTTCGCGTGAGACAGAGGTCGCCACCCTCACCGGTTAGGACCGTGTCGACGCCGTGAGCTGTCGCGGACGCGAAGTGCGCGTCGAAGGCAAACGCACCCGGAAAGTAGGGTGGTGCTCCTGGCTTCAGAGCCCGCGAGGGCGCGCTCCACGTCGCGTCCAGGAGGGCCTCGTTATCGGCCGTTCGCAAGGCCCAGCGACGAACCACGGCGTCGCTCTGAACCGTCTCGTCGCACGACAGGTTGCCGAACCGGCTGTGGAGCGCAAGCACCGGCGCCGGTTGCCAGCCCGTGTGCCGCCGTACGCGCTCCGCCATGCACGCGACCGACGAGGAGTCGGTACCGCCTGACAGCGTCACTCCGATCCCCGCGGCTCGGTTCATTCGACGTCGCACCGCGCGTTGCAGTCCGTCGTTGACGAGCGCGGCGTATTCCTCGTCACCTTGTCGCGATAACACCAGGCCGGGCTCAACTTCCGCGTGCGTCAGCGCTCGCGTCCTCGTGCCCTCGAACACCACGGTCTGACCTGGCAGGACGCTGAGGACGTCGCGCCAAAGCGTTGGGCCGTTGTCGCAATAATCGTTGGCGAGAAACTGCGCCACGCAGTCGAGGTTGGGTCGCGCTAGCAGTGACCCATCGAGGAAGAGCGCGTGGGCCTCCGTGGCGAAGGACAGCGCCCGAGAACTCGCGTGGTAGTAGAGGCTTCGCGTACCGAGAAACGAGCGAGCGAGCAGGACTTTTCGCTTCGCGGGATCGTGGACTGCGAACGCATAGTCTCCGATGAGATGCCGCGCGCAGTCGTCACCCCAGCGCAGGTAGGCCGCATGAATCGCAGCTTCATCGGGCGTCTCCACGTTGAGATCGACGCCTCTGCGCCACGCGCAATCGATGGCGTCGTCGTCGTCGAGCCGCGCGTCCGCGATGACGGTCACGCCTGCCGCTCGTTCCGAGTGGGCGCGCGTGGTTCGCGAGGGCGGGCGAAACAGCGACGGGCTGCCGAGCTGGCCGCGCGCGAAGACGGCGCTCCGCTCCTTGATGAGCCGCATGTCTTTTGCTGGAGCCCCAAGCATGTGCTCGAGCATCCGGCCGACGAAACCCTCGGCCCCTTCGGAGCTGGCGGCCGCGTCGGAGTCGAACGAACAGCGCCCTGCCAGCGCCGTCATGGCGTCGTCCGAGAGAAGATGGGCTCGTAGGCGCTGCGGTCGAGGCGCTCCGGGGGCTCGACCCAGGCGTGCGCATCGAGTTTTTGAGACTGCAGTCTCCGCACGCCTACCACCAACTTCGCGCGGGTGCCGTCCAGCCGGTGCAGCCCATATTGCACGAGCGCCCGAACGAGGCATTTCCCAGGCAGCCAAGGCTGCAGCCGAAACGCCCGCGCGACCGCCCGCTCGGCAAAAAAACCATCGATTGCCCGAGGGTTCGAGCCACGGGATGCGATTCGCTCGACGGCCTTGAGGGTAGCTGCAAGCCCAAACATCGCGAGCGACCCTTCCACCCACGGCGCGAGAACAGCCGCACGCGCCGAAAACCGCAGCTCTTCGCCGCTCGTCTCTCCGAGCGCCCGAGTGAGCCGTTGGAAATGTTGTTTCCCCATATGCATGCGGACGGTTTTTGGGGTTTCTTGGTCCAACTCGCGGCCGCCTCGACCCGAGGGTTATCACTTGCGGCGAGAGAGCCGACAGAGGAATCTCTTCGCCCATACCTTCGCCATCCTTGGGCTCGGAACTTGGTGAATGAGTTGCTCGCCCCACGAAAACATTCAGTGACTGGGATCCTTGTCGATCTCGGGTTCCACGGCTGGCTGTCCGTTGGGCTCGAGTTCTTCGCGCGCGCCACCGTTCCCGCCGCGCTCCTCGCCTCGGGAGCAGGGGCCAGCCGGGCGGCCTGGCTGTTCGCCCTTGGGGCGCAGGGGCTGGTCGTCGTCCGGAGTCTTTGCATGGGGCAGGCCCTGGAGCGCGAGCTCGCTCGTGGTTGGGCTCAACTCATCGATGCAAGTGCTCGTCATTCGCTAAGTTATTTGCGGGGGCGCGCTTCCGATATGAACTCGAGCGCGCTCGTCTATGCGGCTCAGCGCGTCGCACAGCTCCGAGCGACCATCGTGCCTCGATTGCTTTCGGATGCTCTCGGACTCGTCGCGGTGGCGCTCGCGGTCGTCGTTTTTCTGGGACCACGCTGGGTCGTGTTCGGTCTCGGTGCCGGGCTCCTGCTCTCGCCCGGAGTTTTCTTCGCAGCGGCGCGCCTTCGACATGCGGAAGAGCGTGGATACGCCGCGCTCACGGCATTTGTCGAGGATTGTGGCCTCTTGCTCGATGGCGCGACGGAGCTCCGCGCACACGGTCTTTCGGCATGGGCCGAAGGCCAGGCGCTCGACCACGCCGCGGTCGTGGCTCGCGCTCGTCGTCGAAGCACGGCGTGGCGGGCGCTGCTCGGCCTCTTGCCGGTGACCCTTCTCTTGACGGCGGCCGCTCTTCCGTTCCTGCGAGGGTGGGTCCCGAGGGACACGCCGGCCGCGACGCTTGCGATCCTCGGTGGGACAGCGCTCGCTTTCGCGCTTGGAGCCGTGGCTTCCATCGCCGAGCTCGTGAACTCCGCACCCCAACGCAACGTGCTCAAACGCTTCCTTGACGCTCCGCCATCCGTGCACCTTCAGCTTTCGCGGCTTCAGCATCCCCCCGGCTGGTTGAAGGGGCTCCGCATCGCCTTCGAGGCGGTTTCGATTCGTCATCCGGACAGTCTCGAAAGCACGCCTCATGCTTTCAACTACGATTGGGACTCCGCGCGCGGTCTCGCGCTCATTGGGCCGAATGGCGCCGGGAAGAGCTCGCTCGTGAGCGCGCTGCTCGGCCTCGTGCCACTCACCGAGGGTTCCATTCGGGTTGGAAGCGCGCTTTGGTCAGAAGATCTTGCGGTCGAGCTTCGCGCGCATGTGGTCTACCTGCCTCAGCGGCCGTTCATCGCCCTTCATCGTTCCGTGGCCTGGCATTTGAAGCTCCTGTGCGACGAGGTGAGCGACGCAGAACTAGCCGCGGCACTCGACGCCGTCGGCCTCCTGCCGATTCTTC
>CANMZR010000234.1 GCA_947502375.1 Polyangiaceae bacterium | reverse complement strand
CCGCGTGCGCCAGGTGCGCGCAGAAGCCGATCAGGCCATCACGCAGGCACACGGGCAGGCCGAAGCGACACGTCAGCGAGCCCAGGGCGATGCCGATGGCCAGCTCATTCGCGCGCGTTCCGAAGCGAAGTCGAACGAGATCATCCGGCTGTCAACAAGTGCAATGATTTTGCAGTACCGAGCACTCGAACACTGGGATGGAAAGCTCCCGATCTACAACGCCGGAGGCCAGTTGCCGCTGCTCACCTTCGACGCCTCGAAACTCGCCGCTGGACCCGAGGACCCGGCACGCGAAAAGAAATTGCGAGAACTGCTCGCGGACACTGGAAGCCCGTCTGCCGCACCGGCGCCAGGAACGGCACCGGCGCCAGGAACGGCACCGGCGCCAGCTCCCGCACCGAACCCAGCACCCGCACCGAACCCAGCACCGAACCCAGCACCGGTCAATTGAGTCCAACCACCGGCGGCTGACTCAAGCTCGGCGGCTCAGGCCGCTTCGTCGTCCAAATCCAGAGCCGAGTCACTCGACCCGGTGAGCTCCTGGCCGGGCGCACGCCCCTTGGTCTTCTTGCGCGGGTAGTGGTCGGTTGACTCACCGGGCTTGATGACAGGCAGTGCCTTCGCGGCAGCCATCCTCATCGGGTTGAACATGCCGGATTTCTGATGATGGTTTCCGTGGAAATAAATGCCGTGCCAGATGAGGTTCCCGGCCCAGTAAAAACCGTGATTCAGGTTCACCGGGCGAAAGTCGTTCGTGGCCGACCAGGGGTTGTGCGTGGACCAATTGAAGTGCATCAAGTGCAACACGCCGATGAGCGTCGCCGGAAAAAACAGCATCACGGACACCGGTGCGCCAAGGGCCATCGTCCAGGTTGCGATGAGCAGCAACATCGTGCCGAAGCTCAAGATGGCGCGGTAACGCTGATACGCTACGTTCTCATCCGTCTTGCCGCCGTACATCTCGAAGTACATGCGCTGAAGCTGCTGCTCAACGGAGGCGATGCTCCGCCAAGTGAAACGCCAGTAGCCCGTAAAGCCCGGCATCACCGGATGCGGATCGAGCTCGGTGTCGTCCGAGTACTTGTGGTGCCGTTGGTGGATGATCTCCCACGACGCATAGCGCGTGAGCACGACCACCCCGCACAACTCGCCCACGAGTCGATTGATGGACCGCGGAAAATTGCCGTGCGTGCAGTTGTGGATCCACGCGCTACACAAGATTTGCCCGTGGCACGCGAGCGGCAGCCACACGAGCAGCCAAGGATCCCATCGCGGCGTCAGACCAGACCAACCGGTGAACCGCATCGCGGCGATGGCGAAGACGCAAACGAGCGCGAAGAAGCCGTCGTACCAAAGGTAAAAGTACTTGCTCCGGCGGAATTGCGTGAGGGGCTGCGTGGTGAGGGTGGTGGTGAGGGTCGCGACGAGGGTGCTCATGGCTTTTCTCGGCACTCGCGCAGGCGGGCACCACGAAGTGCCATACACCAAAAATCCATTCCCGTCGAGGCACGCGGATTTCAAGGGAGATCGGCGCAACAGCGTACCCCGGTGGAATAATCCGCGTAACTCTTCGCGTGGGCCGTGCTGCGCCAGTCACAGCCTTCCTTCGTGCTCCGTGCGTAAAAACCGCCAGCGAACGAGCCGCGCTCGTGCGCCACCCACTCGTCGAGGTTTCCGACCATGTCGTAGATGGCGTCCTCGCTCCACCGGCTCGCGCAAGCGGCGGTGTCCCCGGTCTTGCGAAGGAGTGGCCGGCCTCCCGAAGTCACCCGGTTCAGACGCGGATCGGTATGGCCAATCGACGCGTCGCCGTGGAGCACGGCGGCTGGGTGGGCCTCCCGAAATACATTGCAGCGCCCCGCCTCGTACGCGGTCCCGTAGGGAAAACGATTCGCCGCTTCCCCACCGCAGGCAGTCCGCCATTCCGCGGGTGAACACAGTCTTTTTCCAGCATTTTGGCAAGCCACTTCGGCAAGTTCACCGGTGACGTGCCCGTTCGGCCAGACCCCTTTTTTGGAGAGCGCCCGCGGCACCACCTCCGTCGTTCGCTGCCACCGAGAGAGCTCCGGCAGCTCGAGTTGTTGGGACGCTGGCGGGCCGACTTCGAACCGTTGCTTGCTCCACGAATCGAAGGCCGCGACGGCCCACTTTCGAACCGGCGAGTAATACGGGGACAAGGCTTTCGCCGTGGCATGGTCCACGAGCGTCGCTTCATAGCGGTCCACGCAATACGCGCTTCCCACTGGAGGCGTGACCCGGACCATATCGGGGCGGCAACGAGGCTCTGGCCTCATCTCAGGTACCCGCGGCGAGAGCCCGGCGGAGGCCGAAGGCGTTGACTCAGCCGGGGCCACCGGAACCTCCGCAGTCGCCACCGCGCTGGAGCCGCTTTCGGGCCGGTTCGCACTCGTCTCTTCGGCACGCCCGCACGCACCCAACGCGGCCACCGTGACGCACAACCACAGGCGTAAGCCCACGCGAGGGAAGGTTTTCATCGCTACCCCCACGCCGCGACCGTTGGATTCACCGCGCATTTCGGGGACAGCTTACAACAAGCGCGGATATGCGAGCCGTTTCGCTTTGCTCGCGCGTCATGGTAGGAACCTCGGCAGAGAGGGCATTCACCCTTCCGTCCAAACGAAAGATAAAACATTATGCAAATCAATCTCGGAAAATCACTCGCACTCACTGCTGCTTCCGGACTCGTCGCGGGCCTCGCCGCCTGTGGCGGGGAGCCCGCAAAGGACCCGTCCTCGGTATCGGCCGACCCAGCGACCGCTAGCCACGCGGACGCGGCCCCCGTTGCCAAGGAGTGCTGCAAGGGCAAGAACGATTGCAAGGGCAAGGGCAACTGCAAGACGGAAAAGAACGACTGCGCTGGTAAAAACGAGTGCAAGGCGCAGGGTGGCTGCAAGGCCGCGGACTGCAAGGCGGGCTGAGTTTTCTCGAATCGAACGCACTCGTGACGACCTCGAACCATGCGCGGTTACCGCGGCTCGGTCTTCCCGACCTTGGTTGCGGAGTGGGATTTCGGATCCCGCACTACGCGCATGTGTTTGAAAATAAACCCGCCGTCGATTTTCTCGAGCTCATCAGCGAGAACTTCCTGGTCGATGGCGGGTTGCCTCTCAAAAACCTCGACCGTGTCCTCGCTGAATGGCGAGTCGTTCAGCACGGCGTATCCCTCGGGATCGGTGCTTCGACGCCACTCGACTGGGAATACTTGCGCCGCTTGAAGGCGTTGACCCGACACACCCAGACGCCGTGGGTCACCGACCATCTCTGCTGGACCCGCGTCCCCGGAGCCGACCTGCACGATCTCATGCCGCTTCCCTACACCGAGGAAGCCGTGCGTCACGTGGCCGAGCGCGTGCGCATCGTACAGGATTTTCTCGAGCTTACAGTGGGCCTCGAGAACACCTCGAGCTACCTCACCTATCGCGCCAGTACGCTCACCGAGTGGGACTTCCTTAGCGCGGTCGCCAACGAAGCGGATTGTGGCATTCTCCTCGACGTCAACAACGTCTATGTGTCCGCATACAACCACGGGTTTGACGCCATCACCTACCTCGATGCGATCCCCAAAAACCGAGTCGTGCAGATCCACCTCGCGGGGCATACGAACAAGGGCGCATACATTCTCGACACTCACAGTGACTTCGTCGTGGACCGCGTGTGGGAGCTCTACCGGCACGCGCTTCAGCGGCTCGGAAGCATCTCGACGCTGATCGAGTGGGATTCGGAAATCCCGGACTTCGACACAGTTTGGGGAGAGGCGAAGAAGGCCGCGGCGATTCGAAACGAGGTTGCACGCACCGTGGGAACGGAAGGCCAGGATGAGCATCCAACCTGATGCGACGCTCGCCGAGATCCAGGCGTTCCTCGGAGCGTTGGTGCGGCGCTCCGACAACCTCGGTGCTAGCGCCAACGTCGATGCAGAAGCGGAGATCCGTATGGTCATCGCCGGCAACGATCGGCTGACGCCGGTTCAGCAGGCCGAAATCTACCGCGAGCAATTCTGGTTGCGCCATCGTGACTCCCTCGACGAAGACTTCCCCGCCCTCTCGTCGTGGCTCGGCCAAGACGCGTTCGAGTGCTTGGCGCGGGCGTACCTCGCCGCCATCCCGCCGAGCTCCTGGACCTTGCGTGATCTCGGAGTCGCATGGCCGGCATGGCTCGACCAATACGAGCACTTTCCAAGCGGTCTCGGCCCCGTCGCTCGTGAACTCGCCCATCTGGACCTCGGCTTCATCACCGCATTTGACGCACCGGCTCGTGTACCGGTCCACGCTGAGAAAGTGGCGACCATCGCCGAGGATGCGTGGCCGGACGCACGGATTTTACTCCAGCCTTCGCTGCGCGTTTTCGCCTTCAAACACGCCGTCAACGGGTACCGCTGGGCCGTCCGGAGGGGCGACATTCCGGGCTCGCTCCTGCCGGCGAAACCGACCTGGATTGCGCTCTACCGCGGCGAGGATTTGCGCGTGCATGAGGCGGAGCTAGCCGTCGGGGAGCACGCGCTCCTCGTTCAACTAGCGGCCGGCGCTACGCTTTCCTACGCCTGCGAGCAGGCCAATGCGCTCGACCCCGAGGGCGTGGAGGCGCAGCTCGGCGGGTGGTTATCGCACTGGGCCCGACGCGGCTGGGTGGTCGATATCGTGACGAAGCCATGAACCTTTGAAGGGCACGCCATGCTTGCGAAGCTACGCCCCCAGCGTGTGAGCCGGTGCCGGGACGGCCTTGTCGCTCTTTGGGAGCCGAGAACCGGAAAGTTGCCGCCAGCCAGGCGCCAAGAGACCCTTCTTCAGGTGACCCCGCGCCAGTTCATTTCCGCCTTGCTCACCGTGGCAGCACTCACCGCGCTTTCGGCCTGCGTGCGTCAGGGAGCCGCAGAGCCCGCACCGCGAGGCTGTCAGCATCGGCGTCCGAGTGGTCGCTGAACCGAGGACAAAGGTGTGCTAAGCCGTCTTTGAAGCGGCGGCGTACCATTTCCCCCGCATCCGAAAGAGCGGCATGCGCTTTTCCCTATTCGGTATCCCAACCGAGGTCCAATTCAACTTCTGGTTCGGCTCTTTGATGCTCGGCCTGCCCTACCTGCAGGCTGAGTTCAAACCGCTCATTTTAATCTGGGTGGCAGTCGTCTTTCTCTCGGTGCTTGCCCATGAATTCGGACACGCCCTGGCGATCCGAGCCTTCGGGATGCACCCCGAGATAAGCCTCCAATGGCTCGGGGGACTGACTTCGTGGAGTGGCGGGCGGGACCTCGCGCGCTGGAAACGCATCGCCATCAGCTTCTCGGGGCCGCTCGCCGGGTTCATCGTCGCCGGGGTCGTCTACGCAGCGATCCTGATCCGTCCCGAGTTGCTCCACCAGAGCGGGAGCGGGGCCCAAATCGGTCGTTATTGGGCCCTTCGGTTCTTGATGGGCGTCAATTTTTTCTGGGGCATCGTCAACCTGGCGCCCGTGTTGCCACTCGATGGGGGCCACATCCTCGAACACGTGCTTGGACCGAAGCGTGCGCGCATGACAGCGGCGGTCTCCATGACATTTGGAGGCTTGGTCGCCGTTTGGGCGTTTGTTTCAGGCATGCAGTGGATGGGTTTTCTTTTCGCGATGTGCGCGCTGCAAAGCTTTCAGCGTTGGCAGGCAGAGGGTTCGTCGTCGCCCTCGCGCTCGGTACCGGCCCGATCTGTCGAAGCGCCCTTGTCCGCCGAGCTTGAGCGCGACCTCCGGCGTGCCTCTGCTGCACTCGACGACGAGCACTTCGACGAAGCCTGCCGGCTTGCCGATGCGATCCTCGCAAAAGACCATCCGCTCCCGGGTCGCATCCGGGCCCTCGAGATCCTCGGGTGGGCGCACTTCCGACAAGGCTCTTTCGACGAAGCCATCACGGCGTTGCGTGAGCTCCAGAAGCACGGCCGCACCGACGCCGCGCTGGCCGGTGGGCTGCTCTTTGCGCGTGGCGATCAGGTTCGGGCGCGCTCCATGTTCGAAGAGGCGCGTGCCGCAGGCGATGACCGAAAAGAAGTCGTCGGTCCGTTGATTCAAATTTTAATCGCCCAAGGCGACGTGCCGCGTGCGGCCGCCATCGCTCTCGATATCGCCGATACCCTCAGCGACGACGATATCCGGCGAATGGCCGGGGTTGCCGAGGAACATCGCGCCTACGCCTGGGCGGCCCGCCTCTTTGAAACCGCGTTCGAGCGGGCTCGCAACACCGAAGACGCTTACGCAGCAGCCCGCGCGCGCGCGCTTGAAGGTGACGTAAGAGCGTCGCTCATACTCCTCGAAAAAGCCGTCAAATCGGGATTCGCCGATGCGGCACGCTTGCGTTCCGACGGCGCCTTCGCCAGTCTCTGTCTGGCCCATGCGGAGGCGGTCGCAGCGCTCCTTCCCGGAGCTTAAAGGTCCATGCTTCCCATTCGTATCCGTGCGGTGGGTGACGTCACCGTGCCCCTGCCCGCACCGCAGACCGCAGGCTCAGCGGGCATCGACCTCGCGGCTGCGCTCAGCGCGCCAATCACCCTGCAACCCGGTGAGCGAAAGCTCGTTCCGACGGGCTGGGCGATCGCGCTGCCCGAAGGCTATGAGGCACAAGTTCGCCCCCGCAGCGGTCTCGCGCTGAAGCACGGCGTCACCGTATTGAATGCGCCTGGCACGATCGACAGCGACTACCGTGGCCCCATCGGCGTCGTGCTCATCAATCATGGCGAGGCACCCTTCGTGGTTCAGCCCGGGGAGCGAATCGCGCAGCTCGTCATCGCGCGCTACGAGCACGTGGCGTTCGAGTTGGTCACAGTCCTTGGCGAAACGGCGCGCGGCGCGGGCGGCTACGGCTCGACGGGCTGAGGCCTTCGCTGCGTTTCATGGGTACGTCCCGAGCGCGAATTCGCCCATCCCTATTGGACGTGAATCGCGTTCGCGTAAATCCACACAAAGTCGGCGTCGGCGAGCTCCGGAAAGGCACCGAGAGTGCCGCGCAAATGATGCGGACGGAGTCGCACTTCCGCACGGTAAGCCCCGGGCAAAGTCGGCGTGTAGCGCACCTCGGATGCGGTCCCATCGGCACCTTCATCAAGCACGACCTCAAAGCCATTTTCGACAGCGCGAAGGATACGGATGCGCAGCTCAGGCGGCTCGGCCGAAGGAGCCAACTCGCGAACATGAGGCCGTGCAACGACCAGTTCCACGGCGCTCCCGAACGGCACGTCCTCACCCATCTCGTGAACGAGACCGGCCGCTTCCGCTCGGTAGTCAAAGCCCTCGGGGTAACCGAGCACCTCAAACGCCCCGTACAAGCGAGCCGCCGCCAAACCGGCCTTCAGTTGCTTGTCATCCCAGCTTCCATCGGCCGCCGGCTTCACGAGGACGTGATTCGAGAACCACATCATCATGCGCCGGTAGCTATCGATGCGTTCGCCATCCGAGAGCACCATCGGGAAGGCGTTGCGATGGCAATCCGTGCCCATGGTCGTCACCGGGTGGCCGCCCTTCCAGAGCACCGTTCCCCAACGCTCGAGGTAACGATGATCTTCGCTCATGATCGGCAAAAGCGCGAGGTCAGGAGTGATTCGACTTTCCGGATCGTTGGCGTATTTCGCCACCTGAAAGACGCCCCCCGCGCCGAGGATGGCGTTCGCGTGGAGGTTGTACATCTCAAAGCCATCCAGCCCGAGTCCCAGCAATTCCTCGGCGGACCATTCCTCGGTGTGCGCCGCAAGCACCAGCGCGCCCGCCTCGTGCAGCGCCGCTATC
>CANMZR010000233.1 GCA_947502375.1 Polyangiaceae bacterium | reverse complement strand
CGGAAGCTCCGACGGCGACGGCAAGATCGAGCTCGCGGTGCCGGTCCACGTCACCGAGGTGCGCGTCGATTTTCCCGAGAGGCATCGGGCCTTCGTCGTGTGCGTCGGCCACATGGATCCGATCGAGGAGCGCTCCGGGTTGCGCGCGCGGCTCGAGCACCTCGGCTATCTCCAGCCGGTGTCATCCGAGAGCAGCGATCCGAACGATGGGATCGCCGCGGCGCTCACGCGATTTCAGCGCCATCATGGTTTGCACCCATCGGGGACCTTCGACGATTTGACGCGCGATCGATTGCGCGACCAGCACGGCAGCTGAGCATGAGCCCACCCAACGGAACATCGTCCACCGCGGCGCAGACACCGGCGCAGACGGTCCGGGCCACGCCCGACGGCACCACCACCTGCGACGTGAATGAGCCGCTCATTTCACCGCCGGTGGAACCGATGTTGCTGGGGCATGGCACGCTCACCGGAACGATGAGACCCCGCGTCTGCGCCGCGCCGGCGGATGACGACGATTGGCAGAAAAGTGGCTGTCAGCCGGCGTCGCTCTTGATGGTCGCGCACTGGTGGGCGGCGACGAATCCTCACAGCGTCGGTCGCGTTCAGATTCAATCGTCGCGGCAGGGTAGGGTCTCGGAGCGGGCACTGACTCAGGGTGCGCACGGCATCACCGGCGCGAGTCTCGCGCGTGATCTGTGGGGGAGTTGGTCGCCACCCATCGCGCGTACGCCCGCGGCCACCGGACCGGTCGTCCCTTACAAGCCGGCCCAGGGGCCCGCTACTCTCGAAGGCTACACGACTGCAACGAAGTGGCTCGTGCATCACGAAATTACCCTTCGATCGATGGGTAACCTAGTCCACGCGGCGAGGCCCGGCGCGTCGGCCGACGCGAGCTACGCCGGTCTGCCGCGGCCGATGCAGAGCCACCAGGAGCGCGTGGTTCACAATCCGATAGCGAGCAAGCGCACAATGATCCAGGCGCAGCTGTTTCACGGGCCGCTGGTCGCGAACATGACCCGGCCCGCCCACAACGTAGTCATCTATGGTTACCGGCAAGGGTGGATCTACATCGCCGATTCCGGTTTGGTCATTCGCGACGCATGGGTGGATGGCCAGCCCTGCGCCGCAGTCCAATGCGACGGATTGGGGCACGTCAAGTTGCGCGATGATTACGTGTTTCCGAACAAGGGCATCACCTGGCTCGCCTCGGTCGACTACCTCGAGTGGTTCAGCTTTCCGGACGGCGTCGTCTCGCAAGCGTCCTGCACCTGAGCCGCATGCGCGACACCCTCCTAGTAATCGCTCTCACCGAGCGCACGCTGTGCCGGCACGTTCAGCCCCGGGCCTTCTAGGGCATTCACTCCGCTGTCGAGGAACTGATACCGCAACAAGTTTCCCATCACGGCTTGCACATAGTGGCGTGTCTCGCGAAACGGAATTTTTGCAACCCAAAGGTCGAGCTCGCCTTCGCCCGACGCGGCCAGCCAGCGATTGACCGCGTGCGGTCCGGCATTGTACGCGGCAGCCATCAGCGCCGAGTTCCCAGCGAAAGTTTGGCTGAGTTTCTTCAGGTACGATGCGCCCAGTCGCACGTTGACGTTGGGGCGAAGGATGTCCTCGGGCAAGAGCGTTAGCCCCGTCTCTTCCGCGAGTCGTTGCGCAGTTGTGGGCATGAGCTGCAACAGCCCACGGGCACCGACCGCCGAAGTCGCCGTCGGTTCGAACGCGCTCTCCTGGCGCATGACGGCCTGGACGAGTCCGTGGGGCAGTTGGGTGAGCTGCTCCTCTCGTTCAACCAGTGTCGCGAACGCTTCGGGGTACACACAGCGCCACGCCCAACGTTCGGCGTCACTCGGCGCGCGCATGAGGACCTCGCGTTTGACGGCGCGTGCCCCAAGTTGGAGCCTGCGCCTGCCAACTCCCAGTTGGCCGTAAACGGCGCATAAAGCCTCGGTTTCGCGACCTGCGTAGCGGCGCTCGAGTTCGTCCTCCGCCGCCATCAGACGTCGCTCCGCCGCGCCATCGAGGCCGAGCGACGACAGCAGTGCCGCCGCGGGTGGCATGACGACCGCAAGCGGGAGCATGCTTGGAGCACTTGGAGTGGCGACGGCGATCGGAGGTGGCAGTGGCGTGTAACCGAGAGCCGCGAGACGCGCCCGGGCCATCCAGCTGGCCCAGGTCAACGGGTCGTTCATGACGAGCTCGAGCCACAGGGCCGTGGCCCCCTTGACGTCACCAGCTCGAAGAGCGGCAATCCCTTGGAGTTCTTGCAGCACGCCTGCATCCATGGGTTTTGCGGACTTTTTTAGCGCTGCGAAAGCTTCGCGTGCCTTCGCGGGTTCACCAGCGCCAAGCATCGCAAGTGCACGCCCGTACGCAGCGCTTGCTTCTGCACCCTTCGTTTTCAAGGAAAAATAGCGATTGAATGCACGCACGGCTTCGCCGTGTCGCCCCAGCTGCAAGAGTATCTCGGCCTGTCGAAGCGTCGCGCGTTCGGTCCATACGCTCGGCGGTTTTGTGCGCGCGAGGGAAGCGTAACGCGTGAGAGCCTCGCTCTCTTTGCCACTGCGCGAAGCGGCACGCGCAGCCTGAAAACGAGCTTCAACCGCCGCGACGCCCGAGCGTTCAAGAGCGACGCGGTCGAGCACCGACAAGGCCTCCGCGAAGCGTCGTCCCTGCAAAAGTGCTTTGCCCCAAGCAAAGTCGATACGGGCTCGCGCTTCGGGGGCTGTTCTTCGCAGTTCGTCGAAAGCCGTTCGAATCGCATCGAGACTCTGCGCGTTCGCGGACTTCTCGAGAACGCGCAGTTTTTCGTCGAATGAGAGCGTACCTCCGAGCGCGACGATGCGTGTCAGCAGCGGCAGTGCTTGCTCCGGGTGCTCCTTTGCTATCCAGCGAAGGTCATTCAGGGCCGTCGCCCGGTCGCCGGATGCTTCTGCAAGTTCCGCCCGTAAAAGACGAGCACGCGTGGAATCACGACGTGCCCGTTCGGTGAGAGCAATGGCGCCATCGACCGCCTGCCGCGCCTTCACGGGTAGCAGTGCCCGGCGATAGGCCTCGGCTGCGAGCAGAGAGTCGGTGGGCTGGTTCGAGCCGAGGAGCAAGAGCGCGGCCTCTTCAAACGGACCGACGATGGCCGCTGCCTTGGCATAGGCGGCGCGAATTTCTTCGCGTACGAGCGGGAGCTTCTCCTCGAGTCGGGAGAGGGCACTCACGGCTTCTGTCGAATGCCCCGACTCGAAAGCCGAAATCCCCACCACGAACCGAATCGCTGGCTGCTCCTGCTGCTCGGTGGGCAGGGCTCGCAGGAGTTCGTACGCCTGGTTCCACTCGAAAAGGCGAAGCGCCGCGCGCCAGTCGAGGTCGGGCCGCTCGGGATCTGGCAGGAGTGGGCCGACGTCGGGCAGGGACTCGGACGAAGCGCTCGTCGTGGCTGCCAGCGCCGCCGGCTCGGTGAAGGAAGGCGCGGACGTCTGGGTACCCAGAGCTCCGCCGGATCGGGACTGGCAACTCGACGAAACGAGCTCAATCGCAGCGAAACTGAGCACCCAGTGCCAGTGTTGCCGCGCTTCCTTCGTCGCTCCGGCTTTCACTCCATCGGAACGGCGACGAACACCACGTCCTTGCCGTCGATTTCCATGATGACGCGAAACGGACGGCCGTGCTTGTTCGTGAGCTGAAGCTCCATCTGCTTGATGCGCTGGGAGAACTGCGCGAACTTCACGTCCGCTGGCGCATCGAGAGTCCGTTGGGCCGCGAGGTAATCGTCGTAGAGCTCCTTGTAGTAGTCCTCGGGAGCGAGGTCGCGAAGGGCCATGGCGCCTTCGGCATCTTCGACGGGAACTTCCACCATGCGTTCGTCGAGGTGCAGCGCCACGGTGAACGTGTTCTGGAGCGAGCCTGGAGCGTGGGACGCCCGCCCCTCGTCATCCGTGTTGTCTTCCTGGACGCCAAGGACCTGGTTCAAAAGCGAGTTCAACCGGAACACCAGTCCGCCGAGCAGCCGATGCTCCAACTCGAATCGCACATCGGTTTCGCCGTTGATGATCGACAGCAAGCCCTCTTCGAGATCGCCAATCGGTTGCGCGATGTACTGATTGACGAGGTGCGCACCGACCAAGACCAAAACGAGCCCAAGCGCCATCGCCAGTGCGAGCGACGGCAAGAGCGAGCGGAAGCTGCCGACCGGCGTGTTCACGACAATGGCGGAAATCACGGCTTGCTTGCCGTTGCCGTAACTGGAGAGACCTCGAGCCGCGCCTTCGAAGTTCGGAGGCAACCCACTGAGCGTCACGCTCTGTTCGGCACCGATGGCTGCCTTCATCGACGGCACGCCCGCCTCCATTGCAGGCGTCGCGCTTGGCGTCCGCGCGAAAACCTGCATCGCATCCCCCCCGGCTGGAACGACGGCGAAGAGCGCCGTCCCGTTCGAGGCCTGGCTCGCAGCATTCAGTCGCTCGAGCAACCCTCGACCGAAGGCGATGCCGCCGAGGACCTTGCCTTTCGCGTTCTTGATCGGCGCGTACGACGCGAGCATCTGGTGGTTCAGCGCCTTGCTGAGCCAGAGCGCCGAGCCCGTGTTGCCGGCCTGAATCGTCGTGAGCAATTCGGCGTAAGTCTCGCCAAGTCGTTCGCCGCGTGAGAGCTTGCTGTGATCGCGGCCGAGCACGGCGCCATTGCCGTCGAAGACATAGACGGCGGTTGGGGTGATGTCGGCAAGCTCCTTGCCGGCCGACTTCGCACGCTCGACCAGGGTGTCCGCGTATTTTGTCGCGAGGTCCCCCCGGTTCTCAGCGGTGACGCCTTCAAATGCGTCGTCGGCGGCGTCGTCGGTCGCCTGCACTGCGAGCCACCGCTCGACGCGAATGGTCTCCAGCTCGAGTTGGGCTGCTGCCAGGTTCACGGCGATCCGCGCCTGCCCCGATTGCGAGACCTCCCCAATGGAGAGCCGCATCAGCGCGAAGCACATAACCGCGACGATCAAGACGATGCCGCCAAAGACTCCGAAGAATGTATCGCGCATGCCGCGCCGCCCTCTCGCTTGTGACCCGTGTTGCACGCCCCAACCGGAGTCCGGCGGAGCCGATGCAAGCTACCACCGCCGGCATTCTCGCCACAACACCCCATCGCCTTGTTCACGAGCGATTGTCATTCCCGCAGCTTTGCGTATACTGCTCGGCACGTTCGGGTGGCGTTTCGCGCCAGTCGAGCCGTGGTGGGTATAGCTCAGTTGGCAGAGCACTGGATTGTGGCTCCAGTTGTCGCGGGTTCAATCCCCGTTACTCACCCTGATTCTCTGAGGTTCTGGCGAGGTTTGGCCTCCTCTGTTTCTCTGTTTTCCCTGCGCTTTTCCCTGCGCTGTTCTCTGTCTTTGATGTTCTCTGTCTTGGATGAGAACGGCGGCGCTGCTTCTTGGATCAGAACGGCGGCGCTGCTTTTTTGTTCGCCGGTTGCGAGGGCTGCGGCTTCCGTTATCTCGTCAAGCGGGCCGTGAGTTCGTCGGCGCGCAGGGTACGCTGCTTCCGATCGAACGTGAGCGCGGCGGCCAGGGTTGCCCGGCCTCGAGCGGAAAGGCCCGCGCAGCCGGCGACCAGCTCGGCAGCGAGCCCTTTTTCGGCCAGCGTCAGCAGGCGGAAGGAAGGTGCCTGGTCAGCGCCGGGCTCCGCTCCGAGCGCCGCAAACAAAAGGACGACGGCGAGCGCATAAACGTCGGCCGCCTGGTCGAGAGCCGCTTCGCCGCGCAACACTTCGGGAGCAACGTACGGCAGCGTTCCTTGTTCTTCGCGTGCAGCCGGACTCAAGCTGAGTCCGCGAAATCGAGCCATCCCGAAGTCGACGAACGTGATGTCGTCGCCGTCGATAAAGATGTGCTCCGGCTTCAAATCCCCGTGCGAAAGCTCCAACGCTCCGCCCTCGTCGTGAGCCCCGTGAAGGACCGTCAGGGCCTCGAAGGCCGAGCCCATCAGACGCTCGAGGCGCGGCCCCGCGAATGGCCCCGTGGCCTCGACAAGTTCCAGAAGGCTCCGTCCGCGGGCTCGTTCCTGCCACACGCAAAGCAGCTCTCCTCCTGCGGCCAACTCGCTCGCGAGGAGTCTCGGCGCGTGCCGTCCGGCAAGCATCGTAAGCGCGGCATGTTCGCGCTCGAGTGCCCGCTGTGCGCGCGGTTCGCGACCGAGCTCTCGGCGCACTCGCTTGACGATCGCGTCTCGCCCCCCGAACGGTAGGAGGGTGACCTCAAAGACGCTGCCGCCCGCGAACGAAACGGCTCGCGCGACGGCGAGAGGCGCAGCGTCACTCATCCGAGGAGCCTACACCGTCCCGGTTTTTCGGTGTAAGAGGGCAACCATGACGCGCGAATGGTCCCTCGACACGAAAGCAATTCACGCCGGACAACACCCTGACCCCGTTCACGGGGCGGTGATGACTCCGATCGTGCTCTCCAGCACCTTTGCTCAAGAAAGCCCGGGAAAACACAAGGGGTTCGAGTACTCGCGCAGCGGCAATCCGACTCGCAAGGCCTTCGAGGACTGCGCCGCCGCCCTCGAAGGAGGCACGCACGGATTCGCGTTCTCGAGCGGCCTTGGCGCGTCGACCACCGTGCTCCACACGTTGAAGCCGGGCGACCACATCTTGTGCGGTGACGACGTCTACGGAGGCACCTTTCGCTTGCTCGACAAGGTGATGAAGCCGCTCGGAATCGAGACCACCTTTCTCGATATGAGCGATCCGGCGAAGGTGCGCGCGGCGCTTCTACCCACGACGAAAATGGTGTGGCTGGAGACGCCAACGAATCCGCTGCTGAAGATATTCGACATCGCAGCCATCGCGGAACTTTGCAAAAACGCAGCGATCCCCCTCGTTGTCGACAACACGTTTGCAACACCGTTTCTGCAACGTCCGCTCGAACTCGGCGCGACCGTGGTCGTCCATTCGACGACCAAGTACTTGAACGGCCACTCGGACGTCGTCGGCGGTCTAGTGGTCACAAGTCACCCCGAGCTCGTGGAACGCATCGGTTTTTTACAGAATGCGATGGGTGCCGTGCCTAGTCCGTTTGATTGCTATCTGGTGCTTCGAGGCCTGAAAACCCTCGGTGTCCGAATGCGTCAACACGTTGAGGCGGCACGTCTGATAGCCGAGCGCCTCGAACGGCACACGGCTGTCGAGAAGGTCATTTACCCCGGCTTGAAGAGCCACCCAGGCTACGAGCTCGCCGCCCGTCAGATGACAGGGCCCGGGGGCATGATCTCGTTGGTCCTGAAGGGTGGGGTCGAGCCCGCTCGCCGGATGCTCGAGCGGCTCGAGCTGTTCGCCTGTGCGGAGAGTCTCGGTGGCGTCGAGTCCTTGGCGGAGAGTCCGGCCATCATGACCCACGCTTCGATTCCGGCGGCGCAGCGCGCGGCCCTTGGGATAAGCGACGGCCTCGTGCGCCTTTCCGTCGGCATCGAGTCGGTCGAGGACCTCTGGGCGGATATCGAAAACGCCCTTCGTTGAAGGGTTCGGCAGCGTGCCTGGGTCAGCCCCGGGCGGCTTTCATGGTTGGCGGCGCCGGCGTCGAGGTGATAAACTCCGCGCCGTAACCATGTCGATCCCTCGTTTTGCCGTTCCTTTTTTCGTCCTTTGTCTCTCGGCCGTCGCTTGCAGCGAAGCGGTGCCGGTTGCGAGCGAGGGCGCCTACGTCGTCTCGTTCCTGGCGACTCCGTCTGCTGGTAAGACTTGTAAGATAACAAGCCACAACGCCCAGATAGGTGGCGTGACAGCGAGCGCCCT
>CANMZR010000232.1 GCA_947502375.1 Polyangiaceae bacterium | reverse complement strand
GGCCGCCAAGATTGCGAACATCAACGTCAGTGATCTCGAGGTTTTCGAGGCTGGGTCGGTGGTCACCATCGAGGCCCTTCGTGAGAAACGCCTCGTGCGTGGCCAGTTCGACGGCGTCAAGGTCCTCGGGGACGGCGACCTCGGTAAAGTGTTGACGGTCAAGGCTCACGGCTTCTCCGCCAGCGCGCGGGCGAAAATCGAACAGGCAGGTGGGACGGTCCACGTGCTGACTGCCCCGAGCGCTCAAAGCTGACGAACGAGCTGACCGCAAACAGGGGCTGACTTTCGGGTCGGCCCCTCGTGCATTTCCGAAGCGATTACCCCATGGCAACCTCGCTCGCATCGCTCTCCAACTGGTACAAGGTGCCGGAGCTTCGGCGCCGCATTGGCTTCAGTCTGGCGATGCTCGCGGTTTACCGTGTCGGCGTCTTCGTGACGACGCCGGGCGTCGACCGCAATGCCATGAAGCAATTCGTTGGGCAGAACGGTGGCGGCTTCGTCGGATTCTTGAATCTGTTCTCGGGCGGCGCGCTCGGGAACCTTTCGATTTTTGCACTCGGCATCATGCCGTACATCTCGGCGAGCATCATCTTGCAGCTGCTTGGGATGGTCTATCCGCCCCTTGCTGAAATGCGAAAAGAGGGTGAGGCCGGTCGCCGTAAGCTCGAACAGTTCACGCGCTACGGGACGATTGTTCTCGCCTCGTTCCAATCCTACGCACTGGCGACGTCGATCCAGGGCAAAAGCGTGGCTTTGCTGGGCTCCGACACCAGCATCGTGAACGATCCCGGGCCTTTGTTCATCGTCATGACGATGATCACGTTGACGACAGGTACGACCTTTTTGATGTGGGTCGGTGAGCAGATCACCGAGCGAGGGATCGGGAACGGGACGTCCCTCATCATCATGAGCGGCATCGTTTCGCGAGTGCCTGAGACAATCTACGGTTACATTCAGCAAAGCTCCGGCGATCCGCGTCCGCTCAACATGGCGGGTGTCGCGGTGGCGTTTCTCGGGTGCATCGCGCTCGTCGCATTCTTCGAGAATGGGCGTCGCCTCATCCCGATTGTGTATTCGCGTCGGCAGGTTGGAATGCGCGTGTATGGGGCCCAACAGGCTCAACTACCGCTCAAGATCAACACGGCTGGCGTGATTCCGCCCATCTTTGCATCCTCGCTGTTGGCGTTTCCCGCGACCCTCGCCAGCTTGAACGTGCCGGGGATGCAAAAGGTGCAGGCCCTCATGAACCGGGGTGACTGGGTCTTCAACGTCGGGTTTGCCGTGCTGATTGTGTTCTTTTGCTTCTTTTACACCGGCATTGTCTTTCAGCCGGTCGAGGTTGCGGAGAATCTCAAGAAGCAACAGGCGAATATCCCGAATGTGCGCCCAGGCAAGCAGACCGCGGAGTACATCGAGCGCGTCGTGAGTCGAATCACCGCGTGCGGCGCCGTGTACGTTGCGGCCATCTGCACCTTGCCCTCGATGTTTGGTCAAGCGATCCGGATGCCGATCACCTTCGGCGGCACCACCATCATGATTGTCGTCGGAGTCGCGCTCGACACGATGACCCAGGTGGAGGGCCACATGATCAAGCGCAGCTACGACGGTCTTACCGGTCCGAGCCGCGCCAATGTCCGCGGACGCCGTGCGAAGGCAAGCTCTGAGGATGAGGCGGCCGAGGAGCCGAGCGACGAGTTGGTCGTGGCCCCCACGGCGGAGTCAGAGGCATGACCATGATCGTCGTCCTCGTTGGGGCGCCTGGCTCCGGTAAAGGGACCCAATCCAAGGTCCTTTGCGGAAAATTCGGTGTCGCGCATTTGTCGACCGGGGACATGCTGCGCCAGGCGAAGCGCGATGGCACCCTCGAGCCGGAGCTGCTCGCAATCATGGACGCGGGCGGGCTCTTGCCAGACGGGGCCGTAACCGCGCTTATTGGGCGCCGCACGCTCGATGCGGATTGTTCCAAGGGATTTGTGCTCGATGGGTATCCCCGCACCGTCCCGCAGGCGGAGTCTCTGTGCTCGATGTTGAAGGAGCGGACTGCCGAGTTGGCGGCGGTGGTTCAGCTCGACGTGCCCCGCGGAGACCTCGAGGAACGTCTAATTCATCGTCGGACAGACAAAGGCTCTGGACAAATCTACCATCTTCTATACAATCCCCCGCCCGCGGAGCTGTTGCAGGATCCCGGGCTGCTGGAGCATCGCAAGGATGACCAGCCACAGGCCGTCAAGGCGCGCCTGGATGCTTACGATTCGATGACCGCGGCCCTGCTTCCTTACTATGAAAAGCAGGGGCTACTGCGCCGGGTCGACGCTGTCGGGAAACCAGAAGACGTAACGGGACGGATCTACGCCGTCCTAGAAGAGAAGTAACCAAGCCCAATGGCGCGCAGGAACAGAGAGTTAAGGGCCCCCAAGGAGCCCAAAGACGACAAGATGCAGTTCACGGGAATCGTGGACGAGGCGTTACCGAACGCCATGTTTCGCGTCGTCGCCGATAACGGCCTGGGAGTACTCGCCACCATCAGCGGCAAAATGCGACAGTTTTACATTCGGATCCTCCCAGGGGATCGCGTGACGGTCGAGGTCTCCCCCTACGATCCGACCCGCGGCCGAATCACCTACCGACACAAATAGATAGATAGACAGGCAGCATGAAAGTCCGACCGAGCGTCAAGAAGATCTGCGACAAATGCAAGGTGGTGCGTCGTCGAGGCGTCGTGCGTATCATCTGCGAAAATCCCCGTCACAAGCAGCGTCAGGGTTGCTGAGGAAAGAAACTGAATCATGGCACGCATTGCAGGAGTCGATCTTCCCCGTCGCAAACACGTCCTTTACGCTTTGCCGTATCTGTACGGCATTGGCGCAACCACCGCGCGTGAGATTGTCGTCAAGGCGAACATCTCACCGACGAAGCGCGTCGATGAGCTGACGGACACTGAGCTCAAAGCCATTCGCGAAATTCTCGACGCTGATTACAAAGTCGAGGGTGACCTTCGTCGCGAGGTTCAAATGAACATCAAGCGCTTGATGGACCTCGGTTGTTACCGCGGCCTTCGGCATCGTAAGGGCCTTCCGGTCCGCGGCCAGCGCACCCACACCAATGCTCGGACTCGCAAGGGTCCGCGCAAGCGCATCGTCCGCAAATGATCCGGTTCACGAGGTAAGTCATGGGCAATCCTAAAGGCAAAGCCAAAAAGAAGGTCAAGAAGAACGTCGCGCTGGGCGTGGCGCACATTCGCGCGACCTTCAACAACACGATCATCACGATCACGGACGTCACCGGTCATTCGGTAGCGGCGTGCTCGGCGGGTTCGCGCGGCTTCAAGGGCTCGCGAAAGTCGACGCCGTTTGCAGCGCAGGTTGCAGCCGAGCAGGCGGCACGTTCCGCGATGGAAAATGGAATGCGCGCGGTTGCGGTTTTCGTGAAAGGCCCTGGGGCCGGTCGCGAGAGTGCATTGCGTGCGCTGCAGTCCGCTGGGCTTCGCGTGACCGTCATTCGTGACGTCACTCCGATCCCCCACAACGGTTGCCGTCCCCCGAAGCGTCGCCGCGTCTGAGCAGGTAGGTAAAGAAAATGGCTCGTTACATTGGACCCGTTTGCAAGCTCTGCCGTCGTGAGGGGATGAAGCTCTACCTCAAGGGCGACCGTTGCTACACCGAGAAATGCGCGTACACCCGCCGTCCTTATCCTCCGGGACAGCACGGACAGGGCCGCATCAAGCTTTCCGAATACGCTATTCGCCTTCGTGAGAAGCAAAAGGTGCGTCGTGTCTACGGCGTCCTCGAGACTCAGTTCCGCGGCTATTACCACAACGCGTCGCGCCGCAAGGGGCGCACGGGTTCGGAGATGCTCGGGTTGCTCGAGCGCCGTCTTGACAACATCGTCTACCGTCTTGGCTTCGCCGCCTCGCGGAGCGATGCGCGTCAGATCCTCCGGCACGGGCACTTGCTCGTGAATGGAAAGCGCGTCGACATCCCGTCGTACCTCGCCAAGGACGGCGATAAGTTCGAGCTCATCGAGGGTGCACGTGCATTCAAGCGCGTGGCGGCTGCGGTCGCGAGCGCGGCAACGCGGCCGGTCGTGAGTTGGCTCGAGGTCGATCGCGGCAACTTCGTCGGTACGCTGAAGGGCGCTCCGGTACGCGAAGAGTTGAACGAGCCGTTGATCGACGAGCAGATGATCGTCGAATATTACAGCCGCTGATGAGGCGGCGCAGTTGATATTACGGCGGAGCAGTTGCTAAGGCGGCGCCGGCAGTGGATAAGACGGCGGGCGAACCCGGGTTCATGGAGCGAAAGCTCTTGAGCCGGGGGCACCGCCGGCCAGCGGGTCGAGAGAGTTTTTGATTGAGTGGATCCCGCGGGCAGAGGCGGTTTCGTGGTGTCGAGTGCGACCCACGTCATGGGACCTACGCGCGGCGGACTGGACAGAAGGAAGCGAGAACACATGAGTGGAATGACTGAAGGTAAAGCGGAGTTCATCGGTCGCAATTGGCGTGAGCTCATCCGTCCCCGGAACGTCTCTATCGACCACGATACGGCGACGGCGACCTACGCGAAGTTCACCTGCGAGCCGCTTGAGCGTGGTTACGGGACCACGCTCGGTAACTCGCTCCGCCGTGTGTTGCTCTCGTCGCTTCAAGGCGCAGCGGTGCACGCGGTTCGCATCGATGGCGCCGTGCACGAATTCACTACGATTCCTGACATCGTCGAAGATGTCAGCGACATCATCCTGAACGTCAAGGAAGTGGTCTTCAAGGCGGAGGACTCGAAGAGCTACACGGTGCGGATTGACAAGGAAGGCCCCGGGCCCGTCCTCGCCGCGGACATCCAGCTGCCGGACGGTCTCAAGGTTCTCAACCCGGACCATCTGATTTGCGCGCTCGACAAGAAGGGCCCGTTTCAAGCGGAACTCTCGGTCTCGGTCAATCGGGGC
The DNA here is from genome assembly GCA_947502375.1 of Polyangiaceae bacterium. Lineage (GTDB taxonomy): Bacteria > Myxococcota_A > Polyangia > Polyangiales > Polyangiaceae > SYFR01. Next base: position 2,855 of record CANMZR010000232.1, on the reverse strand, counting down.
TACGTCCAGGCGGAGCGAAACAAGACGCCGACGATGGCGCTCGGGACGATTGCAATCGACGCGCTGTTTTCGCCGATCCGCAAGGTCAACTACATGGTCACCAATGCCCGCGTGGGGCAGGTGACGGATTACGACAAGTTGACCCTCGAGGTCTGGACCAACGGTGCGGTGTCGCCGGCGGACGCGGTCGCCTTTGCGGCCAAAATCCTCAAGGAACAGCTCAGCATCTGGATCAACTTCGAAGAGGTTGAGGAGACGTACTACGCACCGGGCAACGAAGAGGAGCCTCTCAACGAGAACCTCTTCCGTTCGGTCGAGGAACTTGAGCTGAGCGTGCGCTCTGCCAATTGCCTGCAGAACGCCAACATTCAGCTCATCGGCGAGCTCGTTCAGCGGTCGGAGCAGGACATGCTCAAGACCAAGAACTTCGGCCGGAAGTCGCTGAAGGAAATCAAAGAGATTCTCACCAGCATGAATCTCGCGCTTGGCATGAAGGTCGATGGCTGGTCGGTTTTGCTCGAGCGCTGGCAGGCGTCGAAGAGTCAGTGAAAAGGACAGGCCGAGCGCAGCGTTTGACGCTTCGTTCTCGCCATTGAGGTAGCACCATGCGCCACGGTAAAGACGGCAGGCAGTTCAGCAGAAATACATCGCATCGCCGCGCGATGTTCCGCAACTTGGCGGCCAATTTGGTCACCCACGAGCGGATCATTACGACGGATGCAAAGGCCAAGGAGCTTCGACGCGTAGCAGAGCGCTTGATCACCAAGGCAAAACGCCTGGGTGTGGCGGCTTACACGCCGTTCGCTGAGCTTTCGGCGACGGATAGGGCCAAGCGGCTACACGTCTCGCGGCTCCTCGGGGCGTTCCTGCCCCGCTGGGGCGTCGAGCGCGATGGTGCGAAGCGGGACCTCATCGAGAAGGTTTTGGTGGATCTCTCCAAGCGAATGGCCGAGCGACCGGGTGGTTACACTCGCATCGTGAAGCTCGGTTCGCGTCGCGGTGACAACGCCTCGATGAGCATCATCGAGCTCATCGATGCTCCGCCGGTCAAGCCGATTTCCGCGGCCGAGTCCGAGCTGGCCACCGTCGCGGGCTGAGTTGTTTGGACGCTGAGTTTTCGCGCGGCGTTGCCTGAGAGGCTTGCCAAAAACGAAGTCGAGGGGGGTGGATCAGAGATTCACGTCGCTGGAAGCGTGTTGGCAGCCCCGGAGCAAGAAAGCTGCGTGGGACGGCAAAAACACAGGGCCGCGCTCGCAGCAAGGCGCAATGGCGCCAAGAAGCAAATACGGGCGTGTGAGCTCGTAAGGGAACGGCTGTGACGGGAGCTCATCTGCGACGGGAGCTCATCTGTGACAGGAATGCTGCTGCAACTGTGACAGGAGTGCTGCTGCAACTGTGACAGGAGTGCTGCGGCGAAAGGAAGTCTTCCGAGACCGAAGACTCGTACCCCGATTCATTCAAATCGGGGCACTAGCTCCGCGGGTGTTCTTCGACCGGGGGGTCTAGGGCGCTCGCGGTTTCCGTTTGTGGCTCGCTGAGCAAGCTCGCTTGTTCGGGCGGGTCACTCGAAGTGGTGCGCTGTGGTGGCGAAAGCGGCCGCGCGCTATCGACGCCGACGGACTTCTCGGGAGATCGGCGGCGTCGTAGGAGTGCTGTCATCGCGAGAAGGGCCACGAGGGTGGCTCCGGCCGCGTAGAAGACGCGTCGGGTTCGGTGCTCGACTTGGGTCGTTGGGTTCTCCAGCACCGCGAGAAGCTCGCGGGCGGTGCGGTTGTTCGGGTCCAGCTCGATGGCGCGCTTCAGGATAAAGGGGTCCGGCGTTCCCCGCTCGACGAGGATACGGCCTTCGAGTCCGGCGATCCGAGATTCGAGAAGCGCTACGTCGTGGGTTGCGGGGTCGAGGCGAAGGGCCTTTCGGTAAACGACGAGCGCCTCGGCAAGACGGTTGGCTTTCTCAAGCTCGGCTGCGAACGCGGAGTAGGTTGGCGCCATTTCCTTTCGTCGTTCGAACAGGGGCGAGCGTGCGAGCAACTGGTCGAAGGCCTCGACCGAGGCAGGCACCTCGTTTTTTTTCGCGAGGTCGAGGCCCTTCTCCATGAGGGCGAGCACGACCGTCATGCGGGCGCGGTCCTGAAGGCGAAAGAGCTCTTGCGTCAAGCGCTTGTGGTCCCAGTTGCGCGCTGCCTTTTCCCCGGTCGCAGTCTCGTAAGCGTCGCGCAAATGCCAGATGGCAGGCTCTCCAATGGCCACGATGGCCTGGCGGGCCGCCTTCTTGAGCTGAATGCGGTCGCTGGCGACGAAGCTGAGGATGACCCGCGCCGCATCCACGTCTCGAACCCTACCGAACGCCATCAGCACTTCGGCCAGCACGTTGAGGTCATTGGTCGATACGGCCTCCCCCGGGATGGCGCGCCCGATGGCTTCGAGCTCGTGCCGCGACCAATCTCGTACCTTTCGGGCGTCATGTTCACGTGCCTCGATGAGCGCCGGGACCGCTTTATCTCCGAGGCGCTCGATCGCCCGCTGAAGATCGATGCGAACGAGCTCTCCGAAGTACCCGTACGCGGTCAGCATCTCCCGCACGCACGGGGTCGTTCCCAGCGCCTCCAGCATGCGGAGCATTCCGTACAGTTCGACAAGCTCCCGCCAGGCTCGCTCCTCGTGTTTCTGAAGGGCCACGGCGAATTGAAGCCAGTCTCCGTCGACGGCCGTAGCGGTGTCGGCCGCCACCTTACCAGCTGCGGACGTTTTCGCACGTTGGGGCTGTTTTTTTCCGGAGTTTAGCGCCTTGACGCCCGCCTTTCGCGCCCGCTCCAGGAGCAGGACCGCTCCCCTGCCGTCGATCGAGTGCCGCA
>CANMZR010000231.1 GCA_947502375.1 Polyangiaceae bacterium | reverse complement strand
TACTCTGATTCAGGCCATCGCCTTCCCCGCCGCAGCAGTCGTCGCCGGCATCGGTGGCTACCTGCTCGGGACGAGCACCCTCGGGAAAGCTAGCGACGACGCGAAACCTAACGCATGGACCATCGTGCCCGAACTGAGCACGGAGCGTCGGTCGCTGACCGTCCGCTACGCATTCTGAGCCGTGAGAGTCATCGCAGGAGAATTGCGTGGGAGAAAGCTCAAGGCTCCCCACGGCAACGAGACCCGTCCGACCGCCGACCGCGTGAAGGAGGCGATGTTCTCGATGCTCGAGTCAGTGAAGCTGACCGAAGACCCCGAGCGCCGGCCCTTCGAGAATGAGCGCGTCCTTGACCTGTATGCGGGTTCCGGGGCCCTCGGAATCGAAGCGCTTTCACGCGGCGCGGCCCAGGTCGTGTTCGTCGAACAAAGTCGTCCGGCCTTGATTGAGCTCGGCGAGAACCTCCGTGCCCTCGGTCTCTTAGCCCAAGCCACGGTCCTCGCTGCCTCGGTAGCTCGGAGCATCGAACGCATCCGCTCACTCGGCCCGTTCGCGCTGACCCTCGTCGATCCGCCCTACGAAGACGTCGCGAGTGGCGCGGTCAGCAAGTTGTTGACTCGACTCATCGAAAGCGGAGGTCTCAGCAAAGGCGGCGCTCTCGTCCTCGAGCACGCCACCCGCGACGCGCCCCCAACCATCGCTGGGACCGAGTTCGATCGCAGTCGCAAGTACGGTGACACGACGGTCTCGCTGTACCGCCTCGTATGACGCGCTGACCCGCTCGCCCAAGCGGCACGCTGGAGTGTTTTTTTGAAGGCCGCGCGTTGGCCTTCAGCGCAGCACGAGGACCCAGATGTCGTACAGGGAATGTGTCCAGACGGCCGGCGCGAAACCGCGCAAGACGAAAATGCCGGTGAAGGCGAAGCCACAAACGCTGCGGAACACGAACGAGTGGAGATTCCAAGGCTCGCCGAGTGGCCCGACGTGATGCCATCCAGCAAAGCTCACGGCGCAGAGCGCCGCCCAGATGGACCCGAGGAGGAGCTTGCTCACACCCCCAAAAAACAAGCTAAGAGCTAGCAATCCTCCACCAAAGAGAACGACCCGAAAAGCGATCTCTTCGTAAAATCCGGCACCGAGTGACATGACGACACCGTTCCACGATCCACCGACCGCATCCGCGCCCGCAAGCGGCAACGCGCCCACCGCATAAGCCGCTGCCGTGCGCATCAGAAACGCGTAGAGGACGCCTTCAATCGCCACCAAAAAGAAGCGCTTTTTATCGAACGCTTTGTGCTCCCCAAAGAGCAAGACGAAGAGCACGAGCGCCGCGCCGAGCCCGACGGTCATGGCCCAGTAAACGAGGATATTGCGCTCCGCCACGCCGATGAGCTTCTGGGTGAAGAAGTCGGCCGCGTTCCTGACGTTCATCGTCACGACACCGAGGTGGTACGCGACGAAGATGGGCATCGTGAGCGCGAGGTCGCTCATGGCGTTGCTCCTCAACGCGCCGATGAGCGATAGCGGCTCGGGACGCTGCTCGACGCTCGGGTCCATGGCGCTCAAGTGGGTCGAATTCGATACACAATCACGATCACTTCGAGCATCCAAACCACCAGGTTCAGCATGAACGGCGTGTCGCGCAGCATCTCTTGCGTCGGGGACTCGGCATTCCGGCGCGTGCGTGCCAACAGCACAAACCGCAGGACCCCAAGCAGCGGATGGAGACTCGTCAACCAGAGCCAATTCTCGAGCCCATCCTGCGAACGAAAAAACGCTCGGGTGTGCTCATCGAGCGAGTACGCGACGTAAATAGCCACGCTCGCAAAACCAGTCAGCGACATCGCGACGAGCAACACCTTTGGCGAGTAGCGCTGCAGCGCGGCGCGTTGTTTCGCGGCATTGGCGTTTCCGAATTCGTGCATTCGCTTGCCGAAGCCGAGGAACAGCGCGAGCGCTGCCGTGCACGCGACCATGTAGCCGCTCACAGGCGTTCTTGTGGCGTAACCGCCGGCGAGAACGCGGAGCACGAACCCGGTTGCGATGCACCCCACGTCGAGGTACGCGATCTTTTTCAGCCCGAAGGAATAGGCCACGTTGAGGGCGAAGTAGCCGAGGGCCACGGCAGCGAACGTCGGAGGGACGAGCACCGCCCCCGCGATGGCGAGCACAAAGAGACCGCAGACCATCGCTTTGGCGAGCCACACCGGGACGACACCCGACGCAATGGGTCGACGTCGCTTCACCGGATGAATGCGGTCTGCCTCGACGTCCACCAGGTCATTCAAGGTGTAGACCGCCGACGCGAGCAGGCAGAAGACTGCAAACGCGGCGAGCCCCCCCTTGATCACGTGGGGGTCCGTGAGCTGCTTCGCAAACACCACCGGCGCGACCACGAACAGGTTCTTGACCCACTGGTGCGGGCGCATCGTTCGGACGACCCCGAAGGACCGCCGCAGCACCGACGGCTGGCCCGTGTTTAGCGAAGGAGCGAGCGGAAGCGGCGAGTCACTCATCGGCGGCTTTTACTTTGCTTTCTCTCGCACAAACCGACGGATCCTCAAAGATAAATATGAGTCGCCGAGAGCGACCTGCTAGCGTAGAGCGCGATGACGTCGGCCGCGACGATGCCCAGCGAAAGCGAGACGACCCTCGCCCGGATCCGTGTCGCGCTCGAGTCCGTTCTCGAGGGAAAACCCGAAGCGGTCGAGCTCAGCTTGGTTTGCCTGATGGCGCGGGGGCACCTGCTCATCGAGGACGTCCCGGGCGTCGGAAAGACCACGCTGGCTCGCTCGCTGGCGAAGGCCGTCGGCGGAGAACTGCGGCGCCTTCAGTTCACGAGCGACCTGTTACCGAGTGACGTCCTTGGCGTCTCGGTTTTCGATCAACGCAACAGCACGTTTTCGTTCCGACAGGGTCCGATCTTCGCAAACGTACTCCTGGCGGACGAGATCAATCGTGCGAGCCCCCGCACCCAGTCCGCGCTGCTCGAAGCGATGAACGAAGGGCAGGTCTCGGTCGATGGCCAAACCATGCTGTTGCCGGAGCCGTTCTTTGTCATCGCGACTCAAAACCCTGAGGATTTCGCCGGAACGTACCCGCTACCCGAATCGCAGCTCGATCGATTCATGATGCGAATTCACATCGGCTACCCCCCCCAGCCAAGTGGAACAAAAACTGCTTTTGCACCCGAACATCGACCGTATCGGCGAGTGCCCGCAGGTTCTTGAGCCGCAAGGCCTCGTGAAACTCCAGCGCGAAATTGAGCGCGTCAAATTCGACCCGGCACTCGCCACCTACCTTCACGCGCTCGTGAACGCGACGCGTCACTCGCCCGCAATCGCAGTCGGCGGTTCGCCGCGAGCCGGCATGAACTTATCGAGGGCGGCTCGCGCGCGAGCGAAACTCCGGGGACGAGACTACTGCATCGCAGACGACGTCCACGATCTCGCGGTGCCGCTACTCGCCCATCGGGTGAGGCTGGCGGCGCAGGTCGACGGCTACGTCCCGAGTGCAGAAGAAGCGGAGCGGACGGTGCGCGACCTCGTCGCACGAGTTCCCGTGCCGCTGTGACGCGATGAGTGCTCGGTTACCAGGCTCTTTGACCGAAGCCCCCGCCGCTTCGCCGGCAAGGCCGTCGGCGCCAAGAAAGACGCGGCCGAGGCCCAATCAAGCAACGCGCGCGGAGACCTCGAAGGCACCGTCCGCACGCGAGAACACGACGACCATGCCCAAGGTGTCGCCGGGGACAGCGAATCGAAAAAAATGGGCTCGAAAGCTCAAGTTCACGCGTGAGGGCAAGTACTTTCTCGGCATCACGCTCGGGGTCGGCCTCGCGGCCATCAACACGGGCAACAACCCCCTCTATCTGCTCCTCGGGATGCTGCTCTCGCTCATCATCGTTTCCGGCGTGATGAGCGAACTTTCGCTGCGGACATTGACCGTGCGCCGGCGCTTACCACCACGCGCCCAGGTCGGCCGGGCACACCTGGTCGAGATCGAGGTCTTCAATCCGAAGGACCGCGTACCTTCCTACGCTATCGAAGTGGAAGATTTGCGCGCCGGTCAGCCCGCCGACAAACGCTGCTTCTTTTTGAAGGTCAGTCCCAATTCGACACAAGTCGCCGCTTATCGCCGCACCCCACAACGCCGCGGCATCGAACATCACAGCGGCTTTCGCGTCGCAACTCGCTTCCCTTTTGGACTTTTCGAGAAGTCGCGCGAGCTCGACGTGGAAGAAGACCTGGTCGTCTATCCCGGGGTCGATTCGGTGACGCTCCCGCGCCGCGGCCAGGGGCGAGTGAGCAGCGACACAGGTCCCCTCGGGCGGGGGCAAGGCGAAGAGGTCTATTCGGTGCGACCGCTGCGCGATGGCGACGATCCGCGCGATGTTTATTGGCGAAAAAGCACGCTCCCCGGGCAGCTCATCATGCGGGAGCGCGCCCGTGAGACGCGCCACGATGTCGAGCTGAGCCTCGTCGATCGACAGCCCGACACCGAGACTCCTGGAGCGCCGAGCTTGGCCACCGTCGAGGAGTTCGAGCGGCGCATTCGCGAGATCGCATCGTTCGCTGTTGCCCACGTGAAACGCGACGATCGCGTGACCATCGTGACCACCTCCGGGCGCCGCGTCGTGGGCGACCGTACCTGCGGACTCGACCCCGTATTGCGTTTTCTGGCCCTCATCGAACTGCAGAACTGCCCGGAACCGGTCGCTGGGATGCCCACGCCGACGCACCCTGATGCGGAGCAAACAGCGTGAGGTTCGGCATGATCCACCGCCTGATGACGGACGCGCTCGCGGTCCTTGGAGTGCTGTCGCTCGTGGTCAGCGGGCAGTTCTCCCGAACGCTCGGATTGGTCATCTTGGGGCTCCTCGCAGTGGCGGTCTCGCTGAAGGAAAGCTGGCGACAACGGGCATCGCAACGCCACATCGATACCGTTGCGACGGCGCTGCTTGTCGCCGCGCAGCTAGGTCGTGGCCTGCTCACGCCGGCCGGAGTCCTCGAGCTTTTGGTCGAATTCGCTGTCGGTCTCCAACTGATTCGAGTGGCGACGCGCAACGGCGCCGCCCAAGACCAGCAAGTCATTGTGTTGGCACTCCTGCACCTGATAGCAGGCACCGTCGTCGGCGGCGGGCTTGGTTACGGGCTCTGCTTCATGGGAGTCTTGATCGTCACGCCCGGTGCGCTTGTCTTGTCGCACCTGCGTCGCGAAGTCGAAGGCAACTACCGCCAAGGCGCGCGCGACCGCACGGGTCTTCCTGTAGATGTGCCGCGGATCCTCCGAAGCAAGCGCGTTGTCGGGCGGCCTTTTGTCTTCGTTACGTGCCTGTTATCGCTACCCATCCTGACCTTTACGGTTGCGCTGTTCGTGATTTTTCCGCGCGTTGGCCTTTCGCTTTTGCTCATCAATAAACCGCGGGGGGACCGGATGATCGGCTTCTCCGGCACGGTAAATTTGGGTCAAATCGGAGTGCTCCGAAACGACCCGACCCTCGCGCTTCGGTTGGTCATCCCCGGTTTGCCGTCACCACCGCCGCTCCGGCGCGTGCTCTACCTGCGTGGGAGCGCGCTCGATCAATACGACGGACGCACGTGGACACAGTCGACCAAATTTTCGCGCACGCTCGCCAACGCGGGCGAAATCGTCGCTATCTCGGGAATGCCCGCGACCACCGATAGCCCGTGGGAGATTGAACTCGAGCCCTTCGAGCCTCCCGTTTTGTTTATCGCTCCGCAGACCAAAGCCATCGAGCTCGCGAAGAGTGGGAACCTCGCACCAGGGCTTCCGTTTCAGCTGCTGGCCGGACCCGAAAACGAGTTCCGTTATCAAGCATCACCCGATCGCGTCATTCGTTACGCCATCTTCCCATCCGAGGGCACGACCGAGAGCGTCACTAGCCTGAAGGCGAGCGAACGATGGCGCTATTTAAAGATTCCCGACCAGCTTCCGGAGCGTCTTCGCGACCTGGCGCTCCGCTTTACAGACCAAAGCGCGACCGATCTCGAGAAGGCCCACGCCCTCGAGCGGCATCTGCGGGCTGACTATACCTACGACCTCGGATCGCCCTCTGGAGAGTTCGAGCACCCGCTCGATCATTTTCTCTTCGAGTCGAAGCGCGGCCACTGCGAATACTTCTCGACGGCGATGGCTGTGATGCTTCGAGCCCTGAAAATTCCCTCGCGGAACGTCACAGGATTCGTCGGAGCGAGTTACAACAAGTACGGAAAATTTTACGCCGTTCGACAGGGCGACGCCCACTCTTGGGTCGAAGCTTTCATCGAGGGCCGCGGCTGGATGACCTTTGACCCCACCCCCCCGGGCTCGGCCGAGCCAGCGAGCGCTCTGAACGGTGGGCTCGCAGCCATGCGCGATTTTTTTGAGGCGGTGGGTCAGCGCTGGAATCACAACGTGCTTGGTTACGACCTCAGTCAGCAAGTGGATATATTCGATGCGCTGAGCGACCGACGAAATTCAACCTGGTCGAAACTCAAAGGCTCCCGCCTTCGCTCAGCGATTGCGGCGATCGTAGTCCTCCTCGCCGGTCTCGGTCTCTATTGGTTGAGGCGGCAAAGAAAGCGCGGTCCAGAAAAGCCCGAGCCTGAAGATTCACCGACGAAGGACTTCCTGCTCGCGGCGGCCCTCTACCGTTTGCTCGACCGCGCGATGACGGTCGCCGGAGTGCACCGCGGAGAGTCCACGCCGCCGCTCGGGCATGCACTTGCGCTCGTGGAGAGTGCTCACCCGCTCTCAAGCGAGGTGATGGCCCTGACAGAGCGTTACCTGACCGCGCGCTTTGGGGGACGTCCGTTTGAAGACGCAGAACGGCGAGACTTCAAGCGCCGAGCGCGCTGGCTCGAGCAAGCACCTCACGCGCAAGCGTCCGGTGGACGAGGTCCGGACGCCGAGCTTTCAGCGGAAGCCAGAGAAAATACGGTGGAGAGTTCGGGTGCAGGACGCGGCACAAGGCGGAGCGGCTCCTTCGTTTACGGGAACTCGTTGAAAGCGGAAGAACCAACGGCGACCTTCCTCGGCTCGGTGGATACCGATGACTTCGAGCAGACCAGCGTCATCGCCGACGAGGATATCCCGGACAGCACGGCAGCGCCGGCCGTGGTCATGGTGGCTCCTTTCAAACCGCCACGACGTGCTCGTTTGGAGACGCCGACGATTTCCATCCGCGTCGTGACCGACGAAGATGACGCGACGGGTGCGAGTGGGAAGGATCACGGAAGGTAGGATGCTGCCACGAGTCCGTTCTCCGTCACGCCGCGACCCTTTGCGCCGTGCCTTTGCGGCACTCGATGCCGAAGCCGTGATCGAGTTGCTCGAGCCATTCTGCACCGACGAGCGCCGACGACGGTTGAGCGAGGTGGTCGCTGGTCGGCTTGCCTCCGTCACCCTCGTCATGGACGCTCCGCACGATCCGCACAACGGCGCGGCGGTCATGCGCTCCTGCGACGCCTTCGGGGTCCAGGAACTGCACGTTGTCGAACGAATGGAGGCGTTCGCGGCGAAGACCGCAGTTGCCAAGGGCACCGAGCGCTGGGTGGATATCCTCCATCACGCGACGGCGGCCGATGCGATTCGTGCGCTCGAGGGTTTCACGCTTGTCGCCACCCATCCCGAAGGCGAGCTCACACCCGGGGAGCTGGCAAGGCTACCCAAGGTCGCGCTCGTGATGGGCAACGAACACGACGGAATTTGCGCAGAACTTCGGCAGGCCTGCGCTCACGGCGTGCGGATCCCGATGCGCGGGTTCGTCGAGAGCTTGAACGTGAGCGTTTCGGCGGCGACTCTGC
>CANMZR010000230.1 GCA_947502375.1 Polyangiaceae bacterium | reverse complement strand
GAGGCTTCCGGTGCGAGCGAGGTGAGAAACATCACGCGCGCGAGCGCGTCCGTTGGCGTTGCAGTGGCCGCCAGCGCCGCACGCTCGATCATGGTATCGGGCGAAGCGGCTAGCCAACGGTCGTGCGCGGCGGGCACGGCACCAGCAGGGCAGGACAAGGCGAGAAAGCCGACCACGACGATCGTCGAGAAAGCGGCAGTCCGAACGCGAACGCGGTGCATCCAGCAGGCATAGCAGGTCGCGGAGCGCGGCTCACTTCATCGTGCCACTCGTGTCGATCACACCGTCGCTCGTGGCCACGACTTCGCACTTGGCCGTGGTGCTCGATGGTGTGAAGACAAGCCCGAGCTGGCACATCTCGTCGTCGGCGCCGAACCCCCATTCGACGGTTTTTGCTGTGTCGTTCTGGTAATGACAGTGGAATTCGAGGCCTTGACCCTTCTTCAGGCTCATGGCCGGAGAGAAGTTCTCGAGGCGCGGCGCGTGCCAGTTGTCGTTCTCGTAGAAGACCTCGCCGGTGGTCTTGCCGTCGAAACGCGCAACCGTAACGAGCTTGGCGAGCTTGTGCGTGTGCGAGGAGAGAAAAATAACCTCGACGTTTTCGTTCATCACGCAGCGGGTCCACTCGTCGTGCTTGGCCATCGGCGGAACTTCGAGGTGGGCGTCGCGGACCACCGAACCCCAAATTCGAGCCGTTACCTCGAGCGGTTCGATGGTGTTCACGTTCACGTACGAGAACACATCAACCGGTGCGGTTGTCGTGTTCACGTAATGAATTTCCTGCATGTACTTCATCTTTGATGGAATCATCGCGGCGGTGCCGACCGGCAGCTGGATCTCCTGCTTCGGGACCTGGCTCGCGTAGAGAAAAATGCCGCTCTCCATCAGCGCCGGATTCTCGTGGTAGATTTTGTCGCAGTCGTAAACGCCGGGCTCGACATCGAGCGGCGTCAGGGCGAGCGCCATGATGTCCATGTGATGGATGAAGTCGCTCTGAATCGATTGGACGTGGTTCGCGGCAAAGAACCCGAACGTAGCGGGCAAGTAGTCGATTTTGCAGCGCCACACTTCCGTTGCTGCGGGCGCGACGAGGTTCATCGCCAGTTGAAACCCCGTTCCCTCTGCGGGTGGTATCAAGCTGTCGCTGGAACTCTCCGCTACTCCGTTGGTTTCCTTCGACGAGCAGCCGCTCCAGCTCACCGCCAACAGCACCCAGAGCACACTCGTGTTCCATCGTCGCCCAGGCTTGTTTACGTCGAGATTCATGGCGCATCCTCATGGCGGAACCTGCCGCCTACGAACGTTAGAAACAAACCGGCCAATCGGCCTGTTTTACGATGCCCGAAAAATTCTGGATGTCCAGTGACTTCATCCAAACACCCTAGGTTGATGGGGCTGGTCCAGCGCCACCTGCGTTCGAACGTGACTCGCCCTGAGCGCCAGCGCTCCTTCTTTCATCCGAAACGGGCCTGAAACGGGAAGGTCGTTCAAGACGAGCGCCGTGAGCCCGGGACGCGTTGGGATCTGCAACTGCGGACTCGTCGCCCGGCGCCAAGGCGAGCGCGCCGCGAGATGGTGGTACAGCACCCTTTCGTTCGGCTGCACATCGTGGAGTCCCGGACGGTCGCAGAGCCCGCCATCGAGGAGCGGCCGACCCTCATGCCACAGCGGCTGAAACAGGAATGGGACGGTGCAGGAGGCTTGCAATGCAGGGGCGAGCGCACCCTTTCGCAGGACGCGCGTCGTTCGGCTGCGGATGTCGAAGACGCTTACCGAGACCGGGTAGCGGCATTCCTCGAAAAGTCTCACCGGAAGGATCCGCTCCAATTGCGCCGCGAAAAGGCGACCTTTCAGCAAACCCGCCCCGAAACCCGGGTCCCAAAAGTCCTGCCGCTCGAGGGCGAGAAGTTCGCTGCGGATGCGGTCACCGGGCAGCCCTGACCCAAAGAGGCCGGCGACCAACCCCCCCGCGGAAGAGCCGGTCAATCGCTGGGGCAGCAGGCTCCGCTCTTCCAGCGCCAACAGCATCCCGGCGTGTGCGAAAAAACCGAAAAAGCCAGACGACATCGCGAGCGTGAAGGGCTCGGCATGCAGCCAGTCGGCCAACGTGCGCGTCATCCGTAAGCCCGTCTTCGCCTGCGTGGACACGGTGCTCTTTCGTGCATGGAGTCGATCCTAGCAAACTCAGCCCGGCTCTTCGTCTCTTTGCCGCCGCTTCGAGCGCCCGACGGGATCGCCCTTGTTCCACATGGATACTTTTTTCCTCATGAGGTTCTGTCCATATTCCCGCTACAAACCGGCCGACCGGCCTGTTTTGAGGGCGAAACGGCCTTTTGGATGCGGCACGGCGCGTGCTTTAGAGTTCTTCGTCGGTGCAAGCGCCGGCGTCACAAGGAGAAGACGAACATGCTGCGAAAATCCACTTTCAATTGGGCCGCACTGACGATGGTGACACTCGCGACCGGCTGCGGCAGCGCCGGCAACGACACGGGTGCAGAAAGCACGGGTAGCGGTAGCGGGAGCTGCCTTGCAACGGCGAAAGGTCACGTTGGGAACAAGATCACAGCTCTCGTGTCTTGGCCCGAGTCCATCGGCGTCGAGGCGGGGCAGGCGGAGGTCGTCATCTGGACCAAAGCGGAGCTGGCGTTTGACGGCAACGACGTGGCCGGTACGGTCCAGCCCTGCGGCAGTGTCGTGCCTCCGTTGCAGACAAAAAAACTCATTGGCGGGATGAAAATTCAGCCGATCATCGCCGACGCGGTCTGGGACGCCCCGGGGATCCCCCATTCCACCGTGGCCGGGACGATAAGCGGTTTCGGCCCCGGCGCGACCCTCTCGATGAAGCCCGTGGGGACCGGCGTGGGTGCCGAGCTGGCCGATCCCATCAACGACGCGTGGCCCTCCGATTGGCGCGGCGTCACCACGAATGACCCCGAAGCGGATGGGAATCCCGGCGTTTCCGCGACTCCCAACACGAGTGCCGGCTTTGCGGCCCCACCGCTCGACATCAATCCCGCGGGCCCGCGCGCGGAGCTCCTGTTCCTCGCGACGCGGACGGTCATCGAGCTCGAAGGAGTCCGCGACAGTTGCACGACCGCGAGCGGCAAGGCGATCGTTCATGCCTTCGACAACCACGTCGTCGGCTGCAAGGCGACCGGCGCAGTGGCATGCACGGACGCTCAGGTTGACTTTGTGGATGGAAACCGCGTCATTTATAAAGTCGAGAGCGCGACGTATCAGATGAAGCAGGTGGCGGAAGGTGCGAGCTGCGCGGACGTGCGCGCGGCGCTTCCCTGAGCCGCGGGGCGTGTGGAGCCGGGCAAGGTCAAAGCGAGCATGCGAGCGATGCACAGAAGCTGGAAAACAATAGGCTCTGCGGCGGCCCTGCTCCTCGGGGGCTGTAGCGGGAGCGAGCTCGTCGACAAAGCTCCCACACTGCCAAAACAGGACGTGGAGATTGTCGTCGATGACTACGGCGTCCCTCACATCTTCGCGAAGTCCGACGAAGATCTGTTTTACGCCTACGGCTACCAGCTCGCGACCGATCGGATGCTGCAACTCGATCTGTTTCGGCGCTTTTCACAAGGAAGATTGAGCGAGGTCCTCGGCAAGGATGGCCTCGGTTCCAAGGGCGGAAGCGCGCTCGGTGACGACCGCTTCGCTCGAATTTTCAACTGGAAGCACTGGGGACACCTCGACGCCGAGCTCATGAAAGCCGAGGAGCCCGAGCACTACGCCCTCACCGCCGCGTGGGTGGCGGGAATCAATCAGCGCGTCGAAGAAATCCAGGCCGGTGGAGTGCCTCGTCCGGCGGGCTTCGCGTCCGACGAACTCGATTTTTTGCCCGAGCCGTGGACGGCAGATGACGTCTACATCATTCAAAAAATGGTGGGCTTCGGACTCGACCAGACGATTCAATTTGAGGTTTTCGTGACCTTCACCGAGCGCTTTTCGCCCGGCGTTCTCGACGCCATCGAGCTTTTTCGACCGGCACGGCAGGTCTTCACGCTGCCTACGGGGACGAAGGCGGCTGCGGGCGATTTTACGGACATGGGAAAGCCTGCGCGCCCTCGGCTCGTTCCCGCAGCCTGGCCGGACGTGGGTAAAAATCCTGCCTGGGCAACCTGGGGCAAGGCTCGTCCGCTCGGCAGCAACAACTGGGCGATCGATGGCCGTCATACCGCCAACGGCCGGCCGTTGCTCGCGGGCGACCCTCATCTCGGGTACGATTTTAGCGGCGTCACGTACGGCGTCCATCTCTCCAGCACCGAGGGGACCGGCACGTACAACACCGCAGGCTTCTCATTCGTCGGCGCGCCCGGGATTTTCGCCGGTCACAATGAAAAGGTGGCGTGGACCGAGACCTCGTCCTTCGCGGACGTCATGGACATGTGGGCCGTGAAGAACGAGAAGGGCAAAGTTCACATTGGCGACAAGCTTGTCGACGCTGTGGAGCGTGAAGAGACCATCCTGCTGCGGGGTGATGCTCCGGAGGTGATCACCGTCACCGATGTCCCCGGCTATGGCGTGATCATGCCGTCTACCCTGGTGGGCTCGCCCATCCCCATCGCTGGCAATGGCCACGAAGTCCTCGTCGGCTGGACCGGTTTTCGAGCGCGTCCCGCGCGCTTCTTTCGCGAGATGAATCGGGCGCAGTCCGTCGATGAACTCGAGCTCGCGATCTCGCGCATGCCGGAGATGAGTTACAATTTCGTTGGCGCAGATGCTTCGGGGATCGCCTATCGCGTGGGCCTCGAGGTTCCGAAACGCAACAAGCTCGAGCCCGGGCGCGAACCTTATCAAACGATGAATGGCGACGACCCCGGCTCCTTCTGGCCAGGTGGCATGATCGATCCCGACGTGTTGCCTCACTCACGAGCCGAAGAGCGCGGCTGGATTGTTACCGCGAACAACGACCCGTTCGGCTTCACCGCGAACGGACGCGTGGACGATGATCCATTCTACTACGGCGGGCTCTTCGTTCCAGGCTGGCGCGCCGGGCGGATCGAGGACGAGGTCAAACGGCTCATCAAAGAAAAGCCGAAGCAGCTCACCGCCGACGACATGACGACGCTGCAAATGGACGTGCGAGACAACCTCGCGGATGACCTTTTGCCAACCCTCTTTGAGCTCTTCGCACTCGCGAAGGCGTCGCCCGATCCAAAACTCGCCGCCCTGCAGGCTCGCCCTGACCTCGTGGACCTCATGGCGCAGTTGAAGAATTGGGACCGGCGACTTGCGCGCGATTCGAGCGGGGCCGTCGTGTTCCACGCCTTCGCCCATCTTCTGGCCAAGCGTGTCCTCGTCGATGATCTGAGCCCGTTGCTTTTCGAGATCGTGATGAACAGCGCACCGATGTATCTCCTCAAGATCGCGATGCTCGCTGTGCGCGGCGATTATCCTAACGGCGATGGCGTGCTTCAGGAGGGGCGGGAGTTTCTCGTGCTCTCGGCGCTCGCCGACACCGCGGACTTTCTCACCAAGCGCTTCGGTGGCGTCGCTTCCTCGAATTACCGTTATTCAGACATCCGGTTGTCGAACATGGAGAGGGGCTACGGTCGCGGGATTCCGCTGCCGAAATTTCCGACCGACGGGGGCGAATCGACCGTCAACGTGGCGCAGAGCCAATTCTTCGCCGATGGCGAAGTGGCCAAGGAGTGGACCTCGCACTGGGGGCCGATCGAACGCCAAGTCTTCGAGTTCGATGAGGATGGCACGCCGCGCGCTCGGTACAATTGTGCACTCGGGAATGTGGCCGAGCCAGCGAGTCCATTTCATACGCACGCGGCCGCCGACTGGGTCGCGGGAACTTACCGCGAAATGCCGTATAAACGGTCCGAAGTGGATGCGCACACCCATGAGCGCCATTTGATTCTCGGCGTCGCCAAGTGACGCTCGGGCTTATGGAAGGCGAAGTTCCGGAACGCGACGGCTGAGGGGGACTCGCGCGCCTTCGAGTCGCGCATTCACCTCGGCGCCCACGAGCAACGCCAGCGACATGAGCCACAGCCAGAAGAGCATGACCGCGACGGCGGCGAGCCCACCGTAGAATTGCGAGTAGTCGGCGAGCTCGCGAACGTACACGGAGAAGCCGAGCGATAGGATCGCCCAGCAAAATAGCGTGACAAGCGCGCCTCGAAATCCATTCCGTAACGCGCCAATGTCTCGACGCGTCGCGTGACGAAAGAACACGCCGACCAGCAACCATAACGCGCCGAACGGCACGAGCGCGGTCGCGAGCATGCTGCTGACTGGACCGAGCCTTGCCATGAGGATCCCAAGGCCAACGGACAGCGAGGCCACGACGAGTGCCCCGAAAACGAAGGCGATAGCAACGCCGCGTCGCTTGAGCCAGGAACGTGGCGGCATCCGAAAGGCGTATTCAAATTGCAGCATTGCGCGCGCTATCCCGCCCGAGCAAAGCCAGAGAAACCCGATGGCCGACAGGGGCGGCAAGATCGCTGCATGCTCGCTTGTGAGCTGCATCACGTTCGCGTCGGCGAGCGCACTCACCGCATTGGGGGTCAGGCGAAACAGCGGAGCGAACGCGCTTTCGTTCGTTTTCAGAAGCCGATGGCAGAACCAACCGGCGAGCGCAAACAGCGGGACCAAGCTGAAAAACGCCTGGAAGGCCATCGCGCTGGCGGCGCCCACGGCATCGTGGTCGTCCAGAACGAGGACGAAAGCCCACAGCCTTTTGAGCAAGCGAATCATCGTGCGTTCGAGCTCGTTCGCAGCGAGTCGCTCATTCGCCGCTAGCGTAATCTCGAACTCGGAGCGCTCGGTGGAATTATCGCCCACAGGGTGGACTGACCTCAGGCCCACGCCCTCAGATGAGCGGTTTGCTCTCTCGCAGGGCGGAACAACCATGCTCCAGCGAAGCTATTTCTCGCCACCATAACTCGACCGTCCCCGGGCGCTCCGGCATCACGACTTCGCCGATGCGCGGCATGACAAGCGCGACGTCTCGCGGCGAAGCCAGTTGAACGAGACGCTCTGCCGGCTCATCCCAGGCGTGCACAGCGAGGTTGAAGGTGCCCCAATGAATCGGTAGCAGCGTCGTGCTCCCGAGCAGCGCGAGTGCGTCGAGCGCGCGGTCGGGACCAAGGTGAAGGTGCCCCCACGCTGGATGGAACGCTCCGACCTCGAGCATCACGAGATCGAAGCGCCCAAAACGCGCCGCAATCTCCGCGTACTCTTCGGTCAGGCCGGTGTCGCCGCTGAAAAAGACCCGAGAATCGTTCGATTCGAGGACGAACGAAGACCACAGCGTGTGGTTGCGGTCCCCAAGGCTCCGACCCGAGAAGTGCTGCGAAGGCGTGGCCGTGATGCGCACGTCGGCTTTCGCGAGCGGGAAGCTTTCCCACCAATCGAGCTCGACGATCCGCTCCGACGGAATGCCCCAGCGCTCGAGGTGCGCGCCGACCCCCAGCGAGGTGACAATCGTCTCTCCTCGCCGCGCCAGAGCCACGACCGCCTCGCGGTCCAGGTGATCGTAATGGTCGTGCGATACGAGGACGGCGTCGAGCTTTGGGAGCTGCTCGATGGCGACCGGGACAGGCTGAAAACGCTTCGGCCCCGCGAAGCCGACCGGGGACGCACGATTCGCCCAAACCGGATCGGTGAGCACGCGTGCCCCGCCGAGCTCGAGCAACACCGTCGAGTGACCAAGCCAGGTTGCTCGAAGTTTGCCGTCGAGCGGCCGCGCCCAGCCTTCGAGTGGGCTCACACAGGGAAGCGGTGCTTTTGGAAAACGTCGGTTTTTGCCAAATAAATACTCTAAAACTACGCCGCGCCCTGCGCCTTCACGAATCCCCGGGGTCAC
>CANMZR010000229.1 GCA_947502375.1 Polyangiaceae bacterium | reverse complement strand
TGCGACCTCGTGGTAGAGCACCAGCGCCGCTTCAAAATTGCCACTGTCGTAGGCCTTCTGGGCTCGCTCGAATTTGATGTTCGCGCGGCCACCGGCAGCGAGTGCGACGGAGCCAACGGCGCCGAAGGTGGCCATGACCACGGTCAAAAGAACGGCCCAACGTGCGGGCCAAAGGGAGCGATGCGACGCGCTCGAGTTCATGGACGGTCCGGGCGAAATCCAACCGATGGTGGTGAGACCGCGGGTGCCGACCAACGCACCGCCGCCGGGCGCGATGAACCGCTCGGAGTGGCGGCGGCGAGCGGCGCACCGGGTGCGGCAACCTGAACGGGATTGGCCGAAATGGCCCCTGCGCTCGTTGTGCCGCTCGGGCTGACGCTGGCGGTCTCCGCTCCCGCTGCGACCACGGGGCTCTCTAACTCCGTGACCGATCCACCGGCAACGGGCAACGGCGCGGGAGCTCGCGCCACTCCGCCGGCAAACCACATCAAGAGCACGCTCGCACCGACTGCGACCACCGCGCCGGCTGCGACCACCGCGGACAACGCGCCACGGCCGAACGCGTGACGCCCGCGCGCCACCGCGCTCGACGACACGACCGAAGCGTTCGTTCCGAGTTCAGCCGCCGCAGGCACGATCACGTGCGTGGGCAAATCCGGCGGAGCTGCGAGCCGTACGGGAAGTTGCGACAAAGACGGCCTGGCCGCGTCCCCGATTGGCGGCGATTGCGGCCACGATGTAGGCGTCAGTGGCGGCGCGCCGGATGGATACGAAACCGGTGGTCCGACGAGCGCGGTCACGTGCGCCGCCAGGTGTTCGATTCGCGCCGGACGCACGCCGTCGCGGTATGCGGCGTCCTCGAGCGCGTCCGCGAACGTCTGAGCACTCGCGTAGCGCGTTGTCACGGTAGCGAGCCCCACCATGCACGCCGCATCGAGGTGAGGCGGCACATGCGTCGCTTCGGTCGCTGGCGAACTCTTCGGTCCGGCGAGAATGGCCGCTATCAGCGCCCCTTGATCGGTGGCCGCAAAGGCGCGCTTGAGGGTGAGCATCTCCCACAGCACGCAGGCGGCGGAATAGAGATCGCTGCGCCGATCGACCGCTTTGCCGGCAAGCTGCTCAGGCGACATGTAAGGCAGCTTTCCCTTGAGCGCGCCGTCGCGGGTCGACGATATGCGGGCCTCGGCACGCGCTACACCGAAATCGGTGATTCGCGCGATGCCGTCACGACCGACCAGCACGTTGCCGGGCGACACGTCGCGATGCACGATGGCGAGCGGCGCCCCGGTAGCATCGCGCAGTTCGTGGGCGGCCTGGAGTCCGCTCAGCAAATCGAGAAAGATCCGCAAGACGATCGGCAGTGGAATGGATTGACCGGCGTCGCGGTGGCGGCGAATCACCTGACCCAGCGTCGGGCCGTCGATGTACTCCATCACGAGATACAGCCCATCGGCGCCGCGGTCGAGGTCGAGCACCCCAACGACGTTTGGATGCCGGATCCCCGCGGAGAGGCGCGCCTCGTCGAGGAACATCGCGACGAACTCCTCGTCGTCCGCAAGGTGCGGATGCATCTGCTTGATGGCGACGAGGCGCTCGAAACCACCCTCGCCCGTGACTCGTGCGAGGCTCACAGTAGCCATGCCGCCGGCCGCAATACGGCGCAGCGTCTGGTAGCGCCCAATCATCAATTGCGACCCCGAAGCTCCAACCCCACACTACCATAGGTCCCTGACTTGGGCGCCCCGTGTTAACTTGAGCGCGCGATGAGGCGCACCGCACAACTTGCCCTCGTCCTTCCCATAGCGACGGTGCTCGCCGGCGCCGGGTGCCAGCACGACTGGGACCAATGGATCGCCAGCGGCGAGGGCGGCTCACCGGTCACGATGACGTCCGCGGGCGGTTCGATGGCGATGAATTCCAGCGGCCAGGGCGGCAGCAGCCAAAGCAGCAGCACCGGTGGCGGCTCAAGCATCGGGACCTGTCCCGACGAATCGATGGTGGCGGTGTTGGTCGGCTCGCACACCGTGTGCATCGACCGCACCGAAGTTACGCGCGGAAAATACGCGGCATGGCTTTCGAAGGGCGCCACCGGCCCCATGCAGGTGAGCGGCTGTGAGAACGATTCCAACCACACGCCGCTCGATCCCGACTGGCCGCCAATAGGAGGCCTCGACTTTCCGGTCGTGTTCGTCGACTGGTGCGACGCATCGGCGTACTGCCGCGGCAACGGCAAGCGTCTCTGCCGACAACTCGGGAGCGAGGATCCCGTCCAGGCCGGCCCCGAGGGCGAATGGTATGGGGTGTGCTCCAATAACGGAAATTGGTTGTATCCGTACGGCCCGGCGTACCTCAAGGGGACCTGCAACGGCGACTCAACTGGGGCTGGGGCCGTGACCGTCGGGGCGCTCGCCGGTTGTGCCAACACTGCCGGCGTGCTCGATCTCAGCGGAAACGTCTGGGAGTGGGAGGATGGCTGTAACCTCGGCGAAAACTGCCTCGTTCGCGGCGGTGCCTTTAATAGTTTACCCCACTCCCTACGTTGCGCGAATCTCGAGATAAGTCCACGTATGCAGCATTCCGTCAACGTGGGCTTCCGCTGCTGCGCCGATCCGATCCCGGCCTGACCGTCGCGCGGGGGCGTTGGGCCTGCGTCAGGATCGTTGTCGCTTCTGGCGGAAGCCTCGGCAAGGGGACGCCGACGTCACGAGGATTGCATGCAGGGAAGTTTTTGGATTTGCTGGCATTTTGTTGCTGATTGTCTCCAGCCCCTGGGTGCCCTATGATGGATGCGATTCAAAAAGGGAGCGTAACGCGTGACGGTTTCGCGCTGGATCTTGATGACGCTGGCTGCGGCAATCGCGGTCGGTCCGGCGTGTCTCCCGGGCCGGGTCGGTGACGGCGATGGTGGCGTTGGGGGTTACGGTCACGGCGACGTGCCGACCGGACAGTGCCCGGCGGAGGAGGATGTCGCATTTTGTTATCCGGGCAGCGGGGTGACCCGTTCGCTTGGCGTTTGCCAGGACGGCATCGTCACCTGCAGCGGAGGCACCTGGGGGCCGTGCCTCGGCTACGTCGTTCCCACCACGGTCGAAACGTGCAGCAACAAGCTCGACGACGATTGCAACGGACTCGTCGACGAGGGTTGCGGGTGCGAGCCCGGGGCAGAACTTCCTTGCTACACCGGACCGGCCACGACGTACGAACTCGGAGCCTGCAAAAACGGCGTGCAGGCCTGCGAGGGCGGCACCTGGTCTACCAACTGTGTAGGCGAAGTACTGCCGAGTTCGGAGGTGTGCGACCAAGTCGACAACGACTGCAATGGACTCATCGACACCGGCTGCACTTGCGTAAATGGTGCAACCCAGAGTTGCTACGACGGCCCTGCAGGAACGAACGGGGTCGGGCCGTGCAAGGGCGGGGTGCAGACCTGCGCGGGTAGCGCCTGGCCAACGGCCTGCGACGGCGCTGTGCTGCCAAGCGCGGAGGCTTGTGACAAGGTGGACAACGACTGCGACGGATTGACCGATCCCGGTTGTACTTGCGTGAGTGGAACGACTCAGGCGTGTTACGGCGGCCCGCCAAATACCCTCAAGGTCGGGCCCTGCAAAGCGGGCACGCAGACCTGCACGGGCGGACAATGGTCGAGTGGATGTCCCGGCGAAGTGCCACCGGCGCCTGAGGTCTGCAATGGCCAGGATGACGACTGCAATGGGGAGAGCGATAACGGCAACCCCGGGGGCGGCGGCGACTGCAACACCGGCCAGGCGGGCGTGTGCGGGCCCGGCTCCAACCTGTGCAAAAACGGCTCGATCAGTTGCAACCCGAATCAGGCACCGAGCGCGGAAGCGTGCAATGGCCAGGACGACGACTGCAATGGGGAGAGCGATAACGGCAACCCCGGGGGCGGCGGCGTCTGCAACACCGACCAAGTGGGGGTGTGCGCCACCGCGAAGGTCGTCTGCAAGAACGGCGCATTCACGTGCCCCCAGGACACGCTGCCGTCGGACGAGGTCTGCGACGGTCTCGACAACAACTGCGACGGTCAAACCGACGAGAACAATCCCGGGGGCGGGACCTTCTGCGACAGCGGGCAGCTTGGCAATTGCTCGGCCGGCTACAAGCAATGCAAAAATGGCAATTACGATTGCGTTCCTTACTCCGATCCCACTCAGGAAAACTGTGACGGGCAAGACAACGACTGCGACGGAATCGTCGACAACAATCCGGCAGACTGCCCACAGGAGTACTGTTTCGGCGGAGCGTGCTTTCAACTCTGAGGGCGCCGGCTGAGGGCTCGCCCGAGAACACGGGCACAAGTCCCCCGCGGCTGGCGCCCCTGCACGAAGGGAGCAGGATTGCCACAACACGTCACGTTGCCTTAAGCCGGTGACCGACCTGGCCTTGGGCGAGAAATCCTACGAAAATACCACGCATCCTGTCGATCATTGTCGCGCTCTTCTTTGTCGCTTTGCCCGCCCGTGCCGAGACGGCGACTGTGCGCCTCGGCAACCCGGAGATTCAGCGTTTGATGGGCGACACCTTGGGCTCGGTGCAGATTACTGCGAGTAGCGGCCCGGGCGGCGCTATCACGTTTCGGCTGCCTGGGGGCCAAACCATCAACTCGCCTCTTCGTCTCCCCGTGGTGACCATTCCCGCGCCCGACCCCTTTCCCGGGCTCGTCGCCACCACGACGATGCTGCGCAGCCTTGGGACGCCGACGCTCACGTACGCGAACGGCCGCCTGCGCGTCGCCCTGGTGCTTCGGCCTGACGACAGGATTCGCACGATCACGACCAACTGGACGAGCAGTTCGATTTTCCTGCCCGATCCCCCGGACCTTGGTGTCCAGCAGATCGTGATTAACGCAAGCTTCCGGCTTGGACGGCAGGGGAACCAGGTTGTGGCGGAAGATTTCCAGGTCGTCGTAGCGGCCGTCTGGCAGCTGCCCGGACTGTTGAACGCGCTTTCGTCGACCATCAGCCCGATCATCAATCGAGCCGTCTCGGAGTCCATGGCCGACCTGTTACGGCAGCGCGTCGAGTTGCTCGTGCGCTTGAGCATCGCGCCCTATCTCCTCCAGGCGACCGGCTACTCGTCGCCGTTGCAGTTGGACTCGATTGCTCACAACGCCGATCACATTGCGCTGGCTGTCACTGGACACCACCAGCGACCGCCCGTGGATCTTACCGCCTTCAACTTGGCGCTGTCGATCGATCCGAGCGCACTCAAAGCGGGCCTTGAACAAAGCAAGACGCACGAAGCGCAAGCCAAGAAGTCGGCTGAAGATACCGATGAAAAGAACAACAAGGCCCAAGCTGCGGCAAAGGCGAATGCCAAAGTTCCGCTGACGCCGGCGCAAACGAAAGCCGTGGAGGCCTACAAGAAGGGCGCTGATGGTGACGGCGGGAACAAAAACAAGAAAGGCAAGTAGTCCCTCGGCGCTACGCCGACTTCATCACCAAGGCGTGACGCGACGGTACGTTCGCGTCGCGCCTTGGCGTATGCAACGTACGGGCTGAGCTGTTCCTAAACTGGCATCGCGTCACGGTGGAGTGCGCGCCATCACGTGGAGCAACACCGTGAACGTGGCCGGCGGCGCGTTCCACAGCGGCAGGCGCGGAAAGCTTATCGTGTAATCGCCAACCGACAACTTGCCGCTCGCTATGAACTCGGGGGGGCATTTGGCGTTTTCCCCACACTTTCCCGCGTCTTCGCGCCAGGTGGTCGGGTCGATGGATAACCTTAGTGTGGCGCGCCCCGCGCGACGGATTGTAGCCACGGCATGCCGCCAGCCAATCGCGCTTTCGACCACCGCTGAGCTTGGGCTCACGACCTCCGCCTCGAGGAGGTGCCTCTTGCCCGAGGTCACTTCCGTCGCGAGGACGAAGTGACGGACTGCCGAATGCTGGCTCACCACCAGCCGAGCCGGCTCGTCGCTCGTGGCGGTCGCGTCGATATCGAGGTGGAACGAACGTCCAAGACCCACCTCGAGCACCGGCTGCCGCGGCGCGAATCGGGCGTTGGGCGGCGGCTGGCGTAAGGCGTCGGCGCGCGCGTCATCGATGCGGCACGCAGGCTCCCAGAGTGCCGTCCCCAAATCGATGGTGGCTGCGTCGGCCGTGCACGACGCGGAATCAGCCGCGGGCAGCGTAGCGCTCGACGCCGCGCTAGCCACGACGGTAGCGGTCACCGTCGCGACAGGGCTCGTGGCGCCGACTACCGAAGGCGGCGTGCTGGCGGTAACGAGCGTGGGGGCCGGCGCTCCGTGGCACGCCCACGCGCTGGCGGCGGTCAAGAGCGCGACGGCTGCCGCGGTAGCACGGTGTCCGCGCGGGTGCGGCTCATGAGGCATGGGGTCTTCTACTCCGTTTGCCGCGCGGCTCGCAGGATTGTCCATGAGAGCGTCTTCAAGCTGGTTGAGCCTGGTTGAGCGTGCCGCGTCGTCGGCGAGCGCGGTATTCGAGACGTGGTGGCGTTGGGTTCTGCGAGCTGCCGAGTCGATGCGACGGGTGGTCGGTGAATCGGTGAGAGGGGGAGTCAGCGTGCCCGGCTTACGAAAGGGAGCTCGGTTGGGTTGACGTGTCGGTCGAGTCAACCAAGAGCCGCAAAAGAGAAGTTTTCGATGATGCGCTCCGGGCCTTTCGCCGGGGCTGCTTTTTCGCGGGTCATCTTCGCGCGGACGTTCACGTCGAGGGGCTGCGGTTTCGCTACCATACCCACGCACATAAGCTCAGAAGCTCACAAACGAGCTTAAAACGCGCTGCGCTGGTGTCAACGAGCGCCCTCCAAACAACCGCGAACCGAAGCTCGCGCGGCTCGTTTCCCATGACGCGGCGCCATCGCATAAACCTAACGGATTCTGCTTATCAAACTTAAGCGCAACGCAAAGCTCGATAGGCGCTTAAAGCAAGAGCAGCGACCGCGCGTTCAGCCAACGTCACGCGCCTTGATGCTTGTAATGGGCCCCGGGCTGCGGGTAGGTTTCGCCCCATGCAACGAGTTGTGGTGCCGATGGCGGGGTTCTTGGCGCTGGCGGCCTGCGGCCCAAGCGCTCTTGAAGTGAAGACGGCCGCCGACGCGCAAGCCGCGACGCAAGCCGCGACGCAAGCCGCCACGCAAGCCGCGGCGGAGGCTGCGAATGCGAAGGCTGCCGCCGACGAGCAAGCTTCCAAAGTGACGGCGGCGGCCGACGAGCAAGCTTCCAAAGTGACGGCGGCGGCCGACGAGCAAGCTTCCAAAATAAAGGCGCTCGCCGCCGCGCAAGCCACCGCGCTCCTCGCCGAGGCGGACAAGCTCGAGGCGGCGATTCCGGCTGCTCGGCAAGCGGCCGAGGCTGCGCAGGCCCGGGCCCTAGGCGCGGCGTCGGGACTCGCGAAGCTCGAGGAGGACCTGGGTGGATGTCAAACGCGAGCGGAGGCCGCGGCCGAACGCGCCGCCGCGGCTCGGTTGGCCAAGGTCACTCAGCTCGAGGCCGCGGGGGAAGCGTGCAACCAGCAAGCCGCGCGTGAACGCCCAAACTGTGAGGACAACTGCTCATTCGCGGCGACGCAGTGCCGGCGACAGAACTGGGGCCGCCCGAATGCGCTCGAGCAGTGCGGCGGCAGCGAGTCCGAGTGCAAAGAGCGCTGCGGCACGTCGGCGGAGCTCGGGTGCCAAAGAGCATGGGCCCAGGTAACTACCGCAAAAGAGGCGGGCCCCGACGGAAACAACCCTTGCGAGGCGCTCGAAGCGAAAACCGCGAAGGCGCGCGAGCCGGCCGAAGCGGCGGTGGCCGCGTCGGCAAAAGTGACAGCGCTCGAGCAAGGCGCCGCAGCAGCGAAGACGAAGGCAGACAACCTGGTAGCGGAAGCGAAGACGATTGCGGACAACCTG
>CANMZR010000228.1 GCA_947502375.1 Polyangiaceae bacterium | reverse complement strand
GGTCAGGTGATTCGAGTGCCGTTGCGCGGTCTTATTGCAGCGGTGAACGAGGTCGTCGTGCCGCCGCGCATGATTCCATCCGTGAGCCCCACGCATGCCGCCGC
Organism: Polyangiaceae bacterium; assembly: GCA_947502375.1. GTDB lineage: Bacteria > Myxococcota_A > Polyangia > Polyangiales > Polyangiaceae > SYFR01. Next base: position 7,801 of record CANMZR010000228.1, on the reverse strand, counting down.
GCCGCGACTCGTGACGAACGAAACGCGCTGAATGCAGCGTGGCTGTGCCGTTGACGCGGCGGTTCAGGGCACGAGGTCGGCGAGGGAACGCGGCAAGAGCTTTGAGTTTTTGTAGGTAAAGTGCACCACGCCCGTGATCGAAGAAAAGGCCTGTCCGACGGTGAAATTCGCGTTATCGAAGGTGCTGCCCTTCGTGTTGTCCATCGCTTGGTCGTCGATCCGTAGGTTGCCCGTGACGGCGATCTCGTCGTAGTCGTTCGGGGCATCCGGGTTCGCGTTCAGAACCGTCACGGTCTTCACGATGACGAGCACGCCCTGGTAGGGATCCGCCGAAGTGCCACCGGTTGCGAGGTCCTGGGCCATGAGCAGGACCGGCTGGGGGAGCGAACCCTTCTGGATGAAAGTGAACTCAGGTGCGCTCAGCTGAGTCGCCCCCAAGTATTCGTCATAGTCGCCGTCTACCCCCACGCGATCGCCGACGAGAACGGGATCGCCGTTTGCATATTTCGGGGTCGTGCCGAGGTAGATAGCGATCCCCGAGTACGGTCCGCCGAGGGGGTCTTGGCACCAGGTGGTCGTCGTGCCGGCGACGGTGATGACGCATTCGACCTGAACGCGGGACTTCGCGGCGGGGTGGTTGGCGGCCGTTGGGTCTTGAATGGCGAAGATCGTCGTCGTCGCTCCGGCGCATTTCGAGGTGCCGGGATTGGCGACGTTCGGGCAGCTATCGCACTCGTCGCCGTGGCCGTCTCCATCGGTGTCGGTCTGGCTCGGGTTGGCGATATTCGGGCAGTTATCTTCCCAGCTGTTCTTTCCGTCGTGGTCGAGGTCGTAGGCTTTCGGGGCCGTGCAGCCGTCGCCTTTTTCGCGCGGACACGGGTCGCACGCGTCACCGAGCCCATCCGCGTCCAGGTCCAATTGTTGGCCGCCACCCTGTGGTCGAATTGGATTGAAGACGGTCGGGCAATCGTCGTCGGCGTTGAGGATGCCGTCGCCGTCCTGGTCGTCCGCGGAGGAACTACCCGCGTAGCGAGTGGAGCCAGCGATGCTATCGGCCGTGAGCGTGCGGGCCGGGAGGCAACTCGGCTCGTCGTCCGGCACACCACAGAAGAACAAGGGGTAAGGGGGTGCCACGCCTTGCACTGCCGCAAGCGTTTTCCCTGTGTCCCGCGACAAACAGACGGACTTTTTCGTGCCGCACACGTCGAGTGGCTCGCAACCCATCTCGAGGGCCGAGACCGTCGCCGCATCTCCGACGAGCACCTTGCCGTTCTTCAGGACGAGCGCCACATCTTCGACCGAAGCTTGAACGACGGCGCCGAAGTCATGACGTCCCTTCTTGCGAAACACGGCGAGATCTCCGCGATGGCCAGGCGTAAGGATCCCGAGCGCGTCGTCCACGCCGAGGGCCCGTGCCGAGCCAAGGGTTGCCATTTGCCATAATTCTTGGTCGCTAAAGGCACCGCCGAGAAAGGTTGCGTTGAACTCGGCTGCACAGGCGAGCTCGCGCAACATGTTCATCGAACCGCTGGGAAGCCAGTCCGTGCCAAGGCCGATGGCAACGCCGCTCGCTCGGAACAAGGTCACCCATGCGGTGTCGCCGTAGAGTGAAACATTCGAGCGGGGCGACCAGATGAGCCGCATGCCGCGCTCGGCCATCGTGGCTACCTCCTCGGGGCCGAGGCCAACGCCGTGAACGATGGCCGTTCGTTCGTCGAGCACGTCGGAAGAGCCCGCGCCCTTGCCCGTGAGGCAGTGAAACTCGTTTCGCGCGACCTCATCGATGCCCTCGGCGACATGCGGCACATCGGTGGCGACGTTGTCGGGGGCTTTGGCACCGATGGAGTAGCCGGCGCAACCCTCGACGTTTTGGGTGCCTCCGGAGTCCCCGAGGGGAAATGTCTCGTACGCGGCGCCGGGCTTGCCGAGGCCGTTCGAGCCGCTACCGGTCGCATCGAGGTCGCAACAGGCCGCCGAGATCACCGGAGCCAAACGTAGCGGTTGCACCGCTCAGCGCAAATCGCAGCTCCCCCCATATTTTATCGGTGGTCGTCGCACTGCCGCCGGCAACGGTGATCTTCGGATTGCCGCGCTTGCCTTTGCGCCAGTCGTGGCGTTGCTCCCAGCGCAGTGCAGGGTCCACGCTGGCAGCTTCTGCAACCCAAGGTTTGCCGTTCATCCAGCCGACGTGATCGTGCGCGTTGATGAGGCCCGGTGACACGACCGCATCGGGACAAATGACAGTCGTCGCGCCTGCCGCTTCCTTCACGCAATCGCAGCCCACACAGGTGATGCTTCCGCTCGCATCGATGAGCACCCCGCCATGTTCGGCCACGTGCCCCGGGTAGAGCACATCGGCCACCACGAAAAGGCGGGCGTCTCCGGCCGTCACCGCGCAGGTCGCGTCCCCGGGGGCGGCAACCGGTGCGCCCTTGCAAGACTCGACCGTGAACTCGCTCGCGCCGCCGCCGCTGCCGCCGGTCCCGCTCGACGTGCTGGACGTGCTCTCAGCGGTCGAGGTTGCCGCGTTGTCGTCGGCGCCTTTCGAGCCGCACGCAGCGACTGCCATTGCGTAGGTGGAAAAGGCAGCGGCACAGCAGAGAATGCGAACGTTCATAGGGCCCATTCAGGTGGCGAAAGAAACGCGCGACGTGCGAGCTTCGCTTTGCCGGTAACGGGCGCAAGCTATCACGTACCAACCGCAATTTTACTGATATTGGGACCCGGGATGCTTGCCTTCTTGACCTTGAAGCGAGCAAGGTTTACCTCGGGTCGCATGCAGCTCGGCGCTTCTCTCTGGGGTTTTGGCTCGGTGATGATTCTGCTCGCCTGTGGCAAAAGCGAACCGACCGCGGCGAACCCTGAAAAAGAGGCGTACGAGAAGGCGATCACCCACGTGAAGGCACCCGTGGCCATCATCTCGGCTTTCCTGACGCACCTCGAGCCAAAATCGCTGCCCGGCAAGTACGCACCCACGCGGCGTCCTGATTTTGACCGGAGTGCGACGTTTGCAGGAAACGGGATGCGCCACGCGGCGAACGCGGCACGGCAAAAGTTGCAGGCCGAGAGCGCTCAAGTCTCGGTGGCCCTTGCGGAGCCGTTCGTTGCCGTGGCTCGTGCCTGCGCAGACCTGCCCGGAAGCGAGGGGGCGACGCTGTGCAAGGCGGCGGTGCTCGCGCTCGATGCCGCGCTGCAGGATGCGGCCGGGAAGGCGACAGCCGCGGGCGTCACGGATAGGTTTCCGCGCGTTTCGGAAGAGTTTCTCAGTGAAGTTGCGAAGAAAGAAGTCGCTCCCCTCGTGCAAGCGATGGGCGGCGGCAAGGTCGAGCTGGAGTTTTACGCGAAGCTCGAAAACAGCGCGGCCACCGCGCAGAACATTGTCGACGGCTGCCAGGCCGCGGAAGATGAAGCCACCGCGAACATCAAGGCACTCGAGAAAGTCGGCGAAGAAGTCCGCAAGGTAGCGGCGGTCCATCGCGAGATGCTGAAGGCCGTTTGCGCACGGGTCGGTCGCGCCGACAAGGCTCGTGCTGCGCTTGAGTCGTGCCTCCAGGAGAAGGAAAAAAAGAAGGTCCTTTCGAAGGACCGTGAGGAGGATTGTCGCCTCGTTTGTACCGGCGGCAAGGCGGCTATCGATGAAGGGTTGCCCGCCGCTGCCTTTACAAAAATACCTGATTTTTACAAGGAACTCTGCGAGAAGGATGCGGCTGATAAAAAGTGACGCGTCCGCTCTCTGACTCGCGATGAGTGCTTCTCTCGACGACCTGCAGTGGGGCCTGTTGACGGCCGCGATAGCGCGTCGTTGCCTCGGTGAAGCAGCCGTTCGACGCATCACCGAACTCGCACCGGCGGTGCACCCTCGGGAGGCGCGCCACCGGTTGGCGCTCGTCGCGGAGGCGGTCGAGACGCTGGCCGAAGGCGAACCTTTGCCCGTCGTCGGGGTGCCGGAACTCGATGACCTTTTGGCCCACATCCTGCGTGGCGGTGAGGTCACGGCGATCGAACTCATTCACGTTGCGCGGCTCGTAGGCGGAGCGCGTGCGTTGCGTTTTTTCTTACGCACGTGGGCCGCGAGGCTGCCGCTCTTGGCCGAAGAACTCGGGGGAGAAGCACGCCATGATCGAGACTTTGAGCAACTTGAACGCTCGATTTTAGCCGCGATCGAGCCGCACGGTTACGTCAAGGACGAGGCCTCCATCGAGCTCCGGCGAGCGCGTCACGCGGTTGCAACTGCGCGCAAATTACTCGGCGATAAATTGCGGCAGCTCTCGGTTGAGCTGGCAGACGTGCTGCGCGAGGGCGGACCGGTGGAGCGGGACGGTCGGGTGGGCCTTCCGGTGCGTGCCGATGCGCACCGACGTGTCGAGGGCATCGTGCTTGGGGCAAGCGCGACCGGCGCAACGCTTTACGTCGAGCCGCCCGAGGTCACAAGCGTTGGCAATCGGCTACGGCTTGCGGAGGGAGAGGTGGAGCGCGAAGAACGACGCATCGTATCCGCGTTGACCGCGCTCGTGCGTGCTCACGCGGAACCGACGCAAGGGGCGTACGAGGCGCTCGTGAGAGCTGACGCACTGGCGGCCATCGCGGGTTGGAGTCAGGAAGCTGAGGCCGTCGTCGTGCCGCTCGCGGATGAACCTATCGCCGAGCTCGTGCTCGCGAGGCATCCTTTGTTGCGGGAACAAGGCGTTAGCGTCGTCCCGAATGACATCCGCATTCGGGCCGGTGAAGCGCTCGTCGTCTCGGGTCCGAACGCCGGTGGCAAGACCGTTTCGCTGAAGACCCTTGGGTTGGCGGCGTTGATGCTCCGGGCCGGCTTGCCCCTCTTGGTCGATCGTCGCTCGCGACTCGGTTGGTTCGAACCCGTGCTGACGGACATGGGGGACCACCAATCGCTCGAACGCTCCCTCTCGACCTTCAGCGCTCACGTTGTCGGTTACCGCACGATTCTCGATGCAGCAGCTGAAGCTCGGGATGCGGGTAAGCACGCGCTCGTTTTGCTCGATGAGGTGGCCGGTAGCACCGACCCGGAAGAAGGCGCAGCCCTCGGCGTCGCGTTGCTCGAGGCGCTGCTCGAGCGGAACGCAGCCGTGGTGACGACCACCCACTACGAGCGCTTGAAGCATCGCGCGTACGAGGACCCGCGCTTCGAGAATGCGGCGGTCGGTTTTGACTTTGACGCTTTAACGCCGACGTTTGTACTGCGGCTCGGCGTTGTCGGCGCTTCGGCGGCGCTCGCGGCGGCGACCCGACATGGCCTCCCGCCGGAGGTCGTGGAACGCGCCCGGGAGCTCATCCCGAAACAAGTCGTGCAACGTGAAGAGTTGATTGCCGATCTCGAGCGTGAGCGCGTAAAAGAGCGAAAAGCGCGGGTGGAAGCCGAGGCGGAGCTCCTCCGAGTGCGCCGTTTGCGGGCTGAGCTGGAAGACGAAAGAGCGACGATTCGAACCAAAGAGCGCAAGCGCCTGCAGGACGAGGCGGCCGAGTTGCGCGATGCGATTCGCGGAGCGCGAAGTCGTCTGAGCGGGCTCGAGAAATCGTCGGTGTCGGAGCCGCTGGCTCAACGGGCAGCCGAGCGGCTGGTTGACGACGTGGCCAAGGTGGTCGCACTCGGCAGCGCTGTCGAAGTGGCGACCCGCGCGGCAACGGCCACCGGACCGAGCGTGCTGGAGGCCGAACTGCGCCCGGGTGTGAAGCTCCTCAGTGAGCGACTCGGCGTGGTTGAGGTGCTCGAGTTACCGGAACGCGGAAGCGTCCGAGTCCGTGCGGGTGCGTTCAACTTACGGGTGCCGGTAAGAGAGCTACGGCGAGCCCCAAAGGGTCTCGTCGCGCCGAAGCCCGCGCTGCCGCAACCGGGCGCTGCGGTGCGGGGTCCGCTTCCAGAGGTGGACAAGGTCATTCGCACCCGAGGGCTCACTTGCGACCTCCGTGGGATGCGCGCCGATGCGGCACTCGCCGAGCTGGACCGGTTCATTGATCGTTGCCTGCGTGACGGAGAAACCCACGCATTTGCGCTTCACGGGCACGGGACGGGTGCACTCAGGCTGGCGGTTCGAGAGCATCTCGCCTTGCAACCGAACGTGACCCGAGCGCGTCCTGCCGCGACCGAAGAGGGCGGGGACGCGTTTACAACCTTCTGGCTGAGCTGACCTCGCGACCATTCGCCAGCGCATCCGAGACGCAACGACTTTGACGCCATCCGGCGTTTGCTGCATGACCGCGACGCATGCGACGGTTACGCGGATTTGGTTCGTCTTTCTGGGGCTCCCCGCTTCTTTGTGCATCGACGGCACTCGTCCTGCTTGGCGGAGTCCCAATCACGGCGTTGGCCCAGGTTCCGCCGGCCCCGGCCGTGCCAGCGCCTACTCCGAGGCGAGCAAAAGCGCCCAGGAATGCCGTTGTGGTCGCGCCGCCGCTGGCCGCGCCCGTTCAGGCGAGCCCGCCCGCTAAGAGTGACGCAAAGCCAGCCGCCGAGAGCCTCCCCGAACAGGGTGCCCCGGTCGCCGCCGATCGCCCGCTCTTGCCGCCCGCGGAAGCTACGCCGTCGCCGCCGGTGGAAGCCGCGAAGGCCGCAGAAGCCGCGCCGTTGCCGCCCGTGCAAGCTGCGAAGGCCGCAGAAGCCGCGCTGTTGCCGCCGGTGCAAGCTGCGAAGGCCGCGGAAGCTGTGCCGTCGCCGCCGGTGCAAGCTGCGAAGGCCGCGGAAGCTGTGCCGTCGCCGCCCGTGGAAGCTGCGAAGGCGCCTCCCTCGGAGGTTTTCGCAGAGGATTGGTGGAATCTCTCCCGTCCGACCGTCGAGCTGCACGGCGTCTACCGCGTTCGTGCCGAGTTCTTCCACAATTTTGACCTCGGGCGAGTCGAACGCATCAAGCCCTTCTACCCGCGGCCCGCGGATGACAGCTACACGCCGCTAACCGGCGGTTCGCGCGCGGTGAAGCTCTGCGGTGACAGCGGCTCACCAAGCGATTTCTCGAACTGCACGGCACGGGATCAGGGTGGCGCCAACATGCGCCTGCGTTTGAATCCGGACCTGCATATTTCCGACAATTTGCGAATTCGCGCGCAGATCGACATGCTCGATAACATCGTCCTTGGCTCGACGCCCGAGGGCTATGGGAACGTCCCCGGGGCGAGTGGGGGCTATCAGGTGGTCGCGCGCGGTGGCTACGCGCCGCTGTCGGCTTTCAGCTCCACGCAATGGGCGCCGACGGCGGGGTTCAACAGCACCAAGAACTCGATCACGGTGAAGCGTGCTTGGGGTGAGTACGCTTCTCCCGTTGGGCAGTTGCGTTTCGGGCGCATGCCGAGCCACTGGGGCTTGGGGATGATAGCCAACTCCGGCGACGGCCACGATTCGGATTGGCAATCGACCGCCGACCGGATCATGTTCATCACCGGCCATCCGGCGTGGGATCTTTACGGCGCTTTTGCGTGGGATTTTGCGAACGAGGGAGCGAACAGTGCTTCCATCCAAGAGCAGCAAGGGCAGCCCTACGATGTCGCCCAAAAGGATGACGTCGATCAGTTCATTTTCATGCTCATGCGTCGCCGCAACGAGAACCTGGCACGGAAGGAACTCGCGGCTGGCAAACCGGTCATCGAAGGTGGTGCTTATGCCGTGTACCGCCATCAGGTGCTGGCAAATGACACGACGAGCCAGGCTGCCGGCGGGTCACTCGGCCAGGACAGCGACAACCTCAAAGACGGCTTCGTACGCCGCGAAGCCCAGGCTTTCATTCCCGATATCTGGTTTCGATTTCGTTGGAAGAAGCTGCGCTTCGAAGCGGAAGGCGCGCTGGTCGCGGGC
>CANMZR010000227.1 GCA_947502375.1 Polyangiaceae bacterium | reverse complement strand
GGTGCTCGATGGTGGTGAAGCGACGCCGGCTGCCGATGCCTATGCGCTGGCAAGCTGTGTGGTGCTGCTCGTCACTGGACGGTTGCCGCAAGACGTTCCAGACAGACCGCCGGCTGAGCCACCGAGTGGGCTTTATCGCTGGTTGAGTGAGGTCCAAACGGCGACGTTGCACGGGCGGCTGCGGCCGCTTTTAGGGTTGAGCGGTGGGGCTGCCGTTCACGGGTCCTCGTCCGGATTTCCACCTGGCTTTCGTGAGCTGTTGCTGCGTTGGCTGCGCCTCGATCCGGTGTTGCGGGGCGTGCCCCCTGGTAGCCTGAAGGCACAACTCGATGGCGTGTGGATGCGACCGTACGGCGCGTCGCCGCGGCCCTTTCCGGGGTTACGCCCATTCGGCGAGGAAACTGAAGGCAACTTCCATGGTCGCGACCGTGAGAGCGAGCGCCTCTCGCGCGAGCTTATCGATCAGCCATGCATGATTTTGCACGCACAATCCGGTACCGGTATCACGTCACTCGCGCTGGCGGGCCTGGTCCCTGGGCTCGCGAAAAACGGGGCCGACGGGCGCGAGAATTGGACTGCCTGCCACTTGCGCCTGGGCGAGGCTCCGGACCGCGAATTTTCAGCTGGAATCGACGCCTGGCTCGGGGCGAGCGCCCCTTCGAATGGTGTCGGAGTGGGTGCTTCCGACGGGGACCCAAGCTCCGCAATCCGGCACCTCCAAAACTGGGCGAGCCAGGCCAGGGACGGCGTCGTACTCGTGGTTGAAGACCTCGGCGCGGCGCTCGATGTGACGGACGGGGCAACGGGTTTTTGGCTGGCGATGAACGCTATCGTTTCCGGAATACCAGGCGTGCGCATCCTTGGCCTGCTCCGCGATGAGAAGCTCGCAGGGTTGATGGCGAACGAAGCGCGACGTGCTCTCCGGTCTTATGTTCGCTTCGTGGGAGCGGCGTCTTGGTCGGCGGCGGAAGAGCTCGTGAGGGACCCGGCGCGACTGCTCGGCATCGCGCTCGAAGGCGTGGACGACGTGGTTGCCGAGGTCAAAGCTGAGCTCGGGCGGGACGGCGCGAGCTTTGGCGCTATCAGCTTGGCGCTTGCGAGTTGGTGGGATGGTCCGCTGGATGCTGCGAGCTGGGCCAAGCAGGGAGGTGTTCTCGGTCCACTCGTGGAGCACGCAGAGCGCATCTTCGGTGCGCTGACGGCAGCGGATGCAAATGTTCCAGAGTGGATCCTTTCGCGGCTCCTGCGTGCTGACGGCACCGCCGTTGAAGGCAGTGCCGTGGCGCTGTCCGAGGCCCATGCGACCCCAGCGCGCGTCGTGGCGGCTCTGTGCATGCTCAACGGCGCGAGGCTTGTCCGGGTGCACGGGGATGCAGTCAACCTGGTGCATCCAGTGTTGATTACTCGCTGGACCCGGTTGAGCGATCTTCGCCTGCGCGATCTCCCGCGCATGCTTTTTTTGGAGGACCTGCGAGCCACAGCAACTCGTTGGCGCGACGGTGGCGCGTTGCCCGCGGAGCTCTGGACCAGCGAGAAGCTCACCCAGTTCGACGGACGTTTTGGCCTGGCGCTGCCCGACCTCAACAGCGACGAGCGCGCCTTCGTCGGCGCCAGTCGAAAGCGGTTACGAAGGCGGCTCGTCGGTCGAATTTTGGGCGTCCTCGGTCTGCTGGGTTTGGTCTTTGGCGCCGTCGGATTTGAGAACGCTCGAAGAGCTCGTGTGGCGGTTGAAAGAGTGAAGCTGCAGGCAGCCAACCATGCGGCGGCGGTCGAGCGGCTCATGACTTCCTCACGCCGCACCAGCGACCCCTATCGCCGCTTGGCCCTGCTCGGTGCGGCCATCCGTGAAGGCTCGACCGATCCGCTGATCGGATTCGAGATGCTTGGCGCGACGCGGGGCCTTCCGTCGGCCAAGTTCCTCAGGCTCGACCCACTCCAATCCCCGAGGTTTCCTTGGAATGGAAAGTTCATTCTCGGCCATACGCGCGACCAGGTCGTCTTATTCGACTTGCTGCCCGACGAAGGCAGTGGATGGGGCCCTGTCGAGATGAGCTTTTCTGCTCACCAGAGTGGTCTTCACGACGTCGAGGCGTTTCGATTCGGCAGTGGTTTCGTCACCCGCGGACTCGACGGCACCTTGCGAGTCTGGCGAGTCCGAGAGAATCGCGAGGTTGCGCTCGCCGCCGAGTCCCCGATGCCGTGTGTGCGCGGCCTCTCTCGTGTACTCGTCGCAAGTGCTGCGCCCGTGCTGACATGCGTGACGACGGACGCCATTGCACGTTGGGATCTTCGCGACCCTGCTCGCGCGGACACCATGCCATTCGCAGGACGCCTGCTCGCTATCTCGGCGGACGGAGAGTCCATCGCTGCTGCCCGTCAGAGCCGAGTGGTCGTATGGCGTCGCGGACACAGCCCCACCGAGCTCGTCATGCCTGCACATGGCTCTGCGATTATCGCTGCGTTTTCCCCATCAGAACCGGTCATTGCGGTCGTGGATTCCAAGGTGGTGTTGGTGTTCGATCTCAGTTCCGGGACGCCGAGCGCCCTGGCAGCGGGCCGCGCTTTTGAGCATCGACAGGAGGACCCGGTCGAGGCCCATTTCGCCGACGGTGGTTTCGACCTCGCGGTGTGCGACGCCGACGGCTACGGCCGCTGGACTTACCTGCGACGAGGGGAACGAGCGCCGAGTGATGGCCCCGCTCCAGGTCCCAAGACTGCCTGCGGATTGGAGGCTTCTGCCCCTGAGCGGCTTCACTCGTCGCAAGACTACGCGAGCGTCCTCGGAGACGGCGTTTCTCTCGGACCGCGCGAGTTTGATGGCGGCTGGCGGCTCGGTGATGGACGTCTGGTGACCCGTGATCTGGTCCTCTTCACACCCTTGGATAGGAGTCTCGCCAAGGTCACGAGCGTGGGCGCGGTCGGCTCCGAATCGAGCGCAGAATCGCTCCTTGCATTCGTGCGTTCAAAGGAACTCTTGCTTGCGCAATTCGGTGAAGAACTCCGCGCCATGAACCTCGACGGTGAGCCGCTGTGGAGTCGCAAGGCACGACTCCTTTCGCCGTGCGCCGATGGGCGGGTGTTGGCGTGGCGGAAGGACGATGATGAGGCGACGTGGTCGGTGCTCGATGCGGCTCGGGAGGTGGTGGTGAAGCGCGTCGTTCGCTCGCCCGGTTTCATCCTCGGCGCCGAGCCGAGCTGCACGCGACTTTTCGTTCAGTCGCTCGAAGGCCAGATATCGTCGGTGGTGCTGACAGGTGGTTCGTCCGTGGCCGTCGAGCCGACTCCGATTGCTCCCGCGGCTGGCGGTTACGCGAGTCAAAGCTATGTGTTTGACGTGCGACCTAGCGTGGCCGCGGGCGAGTATGAGGCTGGCTTATGGCTGGCGTTTGGCTCCGGGGCGATGGTCCGCGCGTCCGCGAATGGGACGTTGGTGTCTTACGGATACGCGGCGCCCCGAGCAACCGCCATGGCCGATGGCGCGCACGCCGGTGAGTTGCTGTTCGCGGATGAGTCGGGAGTTGCGGTTCGCTCGAACGGTAATCGCGACAATCGCTTCGTCGGTCCGATGCCGGGTCGGGAATGGAGCGACCTTTACGCGTTGCCCGGGAGTGAGCGCGTCCTTTTATCGTGGGTGGACGGGCTCGCCATCGCTGACCTGAAACGCGGGGAGCTTCTGGGTTGGACGGGGCTCGAAGGTCGCGGGCGCATTTCCCCATGGGATGAGCAAGGTTCGGTCATGGCTTGGTCTTTCGCCCAGCAGGGGCCGCTCCGAGGTGAGCTTGTGCCGCTCGGAAAGGCCTTGGCTGAGAAGGTCACGACGCTGTCGTCGAATCTCAGTGCGGAGCTCGACGCACTCGGAAACGTCTCCGTGCATCTGCGCTGATCTTCACGCACTTGCGCTGAGTGGTTAGCGCGCCGAGTCCATCAAAGCGACGGGCTCTTGCTCGCCGCTTGAGATGCCCCCGATTTGGCGAGGGCGTCGAAATACCCTCAATTTCGGCTGATATTGACTCGGCCAGCTGTTGTTACTTATTTTTCGATTCTAACGAATCGAGGGGTTAGCCTACCGCCGCGCGGACTTTTTCGCAGCGCTCGTCGCAAGCTCGGCTGCGAAGGCCGAGGCCGCCCGAGACACGGGCCGACCGCGGCGGGTGACCAGACCCAGCTCACGCTCGATGCACAGCCCGCGCACCTCGATGACCGGGCGCCCCTGCGCGCTCATGTCGCTGACAAACGCCAGGCTCGCCGTCGAGTCGACGAGGCGCAGGATAGCCGCGATGCTTCGCACCTCCATCACCACGTTCACGGCCACGTCCGCGGCCCGCAACGCCTCGTCGATGAGGCGTCGGATGGCGCTGCCGCCCTCGAAGCCGATCAAAGCCTGTCCGGCTAGATCCTTCGGGACGACCCGCTTCTGCTTCGCCAGCGGATGCTCGGCGGCGGCGACGAGCACGATGCGGTCGCGGGTGAGCGGCATCACCTCGAGCTCCTTCGCGTGAACCGGTAACGTCACGACACCGAGCTCGACCCGATCGTCGAGAACGGCGGCCTCGACTTCGCGGCTCCCGGCCTCTTCGAGGTGAAAGCGCACGCTCGGGTGCCGCTTGCGAAACCGCGCCATGGCCTCGGGCAACAGATACGAGACCGCAGTGGCGCCACCGCCGATCCGTACCGTGCCCGTCTCGAGCTTCAATTGGGCGACGATCTCCGCCTTTAACCGCTCAAATCGCTCCACGAGCACGGTGCCTTCGGACACCATCAGGCGGCCGGCTTCCGTCAGCACGACCCCACGCCCGCTTGGGCGCAAGACCTCGGTCCCGAGTTGCGTGGAGAGCTGCTGTAGCCGCCGCGACAGCGCGGACTGCGACACACCGAGGCGGGTGGCAGCCTTGCTGATGGTACCGTCACGGGCCACGGCGAGCAGGGAGCGCGTCAGCAATAGATCCATGCTTTATAGGCATGAATAGTATGCGTAATATGCTCTTTTTGCATGCTTTATCGCAGGGTAGCGTTTCACAACGCCGAACCACCGCGAGCTTGCCTCGCGTCGAACATTCTCGGTGAAGGAAACAAAAGCCATGTTGCAGGAATACCGCAAGCACGTCGAAGAGCGCTCCGTTCAAGGCATCGTGCCGAAGCCCCTGTCTGCGGAGCAGACGGCGAGCCTCGTGGAGCTGATGAAGAATCCGTCGGCCGGGGAAGGGCCGCTTTTGCTCGAGCTCCTGACGAATCGCGTGCCGGTGGGCGTCGATGATGCGGCTTACGTGAAGGCTGGCTTCCTCGCGGCAATCGCCAAAGGTGAAGCGACGAGTCCGTTCGTCTCGCGAGAAGAATCCGTCACGCTGCTCGGCACGATGCTCGGTGGTTACAACATCGTCACCCTCGTCGAGTTGCTCGATGATGCAGCGCTTGCACCGCTCGCTGCCGAACAATTGAAGAAGACGCTGCTCATGTTCGACGCTTTTCACGACGTCGCGGACCGTGCCAGGAAGGGCAACTCGCTCGCCCAAGCCGTGATGCAGTCCTGGGCCGATGCGGAATGGTTCACGAGGCGACCGCCGCTCGCGGAGCAGGTGACGTTGAGCGTCTTCAAGGTGACTGGCGAGACGAATACGGATGACCTTTCGCCGGCGCAGGATGCCTGGTCGCGCCCCGATATTCCGCTGCACGCGCTGGCGATGCTCAAGAATCCTCGGGAAGGGATCCACGACTCGCTCGGGCAAATAAAAGAGCTCCAGAAAAAGGGCCACGCCATCGCCTACGTAGGCGACGTGGTGGGAACCGGCTCGAGCCGTAAGAGCGCAACCAACAGCGTGCTCTGGCACTTTGGTGACGACATTCCCTATGTCCCCAACAAGCGTTCGGGCGGGTTTTGCATCGGCGGCAAGATCGCGCCGATCTTTTTCAACACGATGGAAGACTCCGGGGCGTTCCCAATCGAGTGCGAGGTGTCCTCGATGAAGATGGGCGACGTCATCGTCCTCTACCCCTACCAGGGTAAGGTTACGGACGAGGCCGGGGCGACGATCGCCACCTTCGCGTTGAAGACGGAGGTCCTTTTGGACGAGGTGCAAGCGGGCGGACGGATCCCGCTCATCATCGGCCGCAGCCTCACCAAGCGCGCACGTGAGGCGCTCGGGCTCGAACCATCGACGGCGTTTCGACTGACGCCCGATCCGCTGGTTTCAACTGCGGGGTTTACGCTCGCACAGAAGATGGTCGGGGCCGCCTGTGGGGTAAAAGGCGTTCGGCCGGGGACTTACTGCGAACCTGCGATGTCGAGTATCGGCTCGCAAGATACGACGGGTCCGATGACTCGCGATGAGTGGAAGGAGCTTGCTTGTCTCGGGTTCTCGGCAGACCTCGTCATGCAGTCGTTCTGTCATACGGCAGCGTATCCGAAGCCCGTGGATATCGAAACGCAGCACACGTTGCCCGACTTCATCACGAACCGGGGCGGCATCTCGCTGCGGCCGGGAGACGGCATCATCCACAGCTGGCTCAATCGGATGCTCCTCCCCGATACCGTAGGTACCGGAGGCGACAGCCACACGCGCTTCCCGATTGGGATCTCGTTCCCCGCAGGTTCGGGATTGGTTGCATTCGCGGGCGCGCTCGGGGTCATGCCGCTCGATATGCCGGAGAGCGTGCTCGTGCGTTTCAGTGGGAAAATGCAGCCGGGGATCACGCTGCGGGACCTCGTCAATGCGATCCCTTACGTGGCGACACAACAGGGTCTGCTTACCGTGGCGAAACAGGGGAAAAAGAACGTGTTCTCTGGTCGCATTCTCGAGATCGAGGGGCTTCCCGACCTCAAGGTCGAGCAGGCTTTCGAGTTGAGTGACGCGTCGGCCGAGCGCTCGGCGGCGGGCTGCACCATCAAGCTCAATAAGGAACCCATCATCGAGTACCTGAAGTCGAATGTGGTGATGCTTCGATGGATGATCGCGGAGGGTTACGGAGACGTTCGGACGATCACGCGGCGCGCCGCGGCGATGGAGAAGTGGATGGAAACCGCGGACCTCATGGTCGCCGACGAGGACGCAACGTACGCGGCTATCCTCGATATCGACATCAGTGCGATCAAAGAGCCGTTGCTCGCTTGCCCGAACGATCCCGACGATGTGAGGCCGCTCAGCGCGGTCGCCGGGGACACGATAGATGAGGTTTTTATCGGGTCCTGCATGACGAACGTCGGTCACTTTCGCGCGGCCGGGCGGCTCTTGAAGGAGTTTGGCGGCATCGTGCCAACGCGCCTCTGGGTGGCACCGCCGACCAAGATGGACCAGGCGCAGTTGATGGAGGAGGGCTATTACGAGATGTTCGCCGCCGCGGGTGCGCGAACCGAAATGCCAGGCTGCTCTCTCTGCATGGGGAACCAGGCCCGGGTGGCCCCGGACTCGACAGTCGTCTCGACCTCCACGCGAAACTTTCCGAACCGCTTGGGCAAAGGCGCGAACGTGTACCTGTCGTCGGCAGAGCTGGCGGCGGTGGCCGCGCACAGCTACGGGATGCAAACGCATGTGCTGTATCGCCGGCCCAACGTCGGCGCCATTTCCGACGCTGTCATCGCGCTCCGCGAGTCCTGCATGGGGACGCTGGTCCCCTCCGGCATGCAAGCGCCGCTGCAACTCGCCGAAGCGCTCCAGCAGGGCTCTCACGTCGCCATGCTGGTCGACCAGTACACGGTCCAAGGCGTGCCGGTGACCTTCTTCGGCCAGCGCACCCGCGCCGGCGCGCTTGTGGCGCGCCTCGCGCGCAACGTCGATTGCCCGATCCACGGCATCCGTGTGGTGCGAATGCCGGGCAACCGCTTCCAGCTCAAGATGACCGAAGCGATTAACGCGCCCCGCGACGCCGACGGCAAGATCAACGTGGAAAAGACCACGCAGGCGATCACCGACGTGATA
>CANMZR010000226.1 GCA_947502375.1 Polyangiaceae bacterium | reverse complement strand
CACCCATGATGCCGGCTGCCCGCTCACCCAGGGCAAGCAACCCATTCTCACCTGTGACGTCTGGGAGCACGCCTATTACGTCGATTATCGCAATGCGCGGGCAAAGTACGTCGAAGCTTGGTGGAACCTGGTCAACTGGGACTTCGCGAACGCGAATCTCGGCTGAGCGGGGCGACCGCTGGGCGTTCAGCCGAAGGCGGCGAGTTGGGTTGAGCCGCGATTCGGCGAGCTGGGTTCTCCCACCGAGGGATCCCGGTGCTCGTGAGGCTGAACGGCCGTGTGCGCGCTTCCAACACGCGTCGGGCGCGGCAATTGCGGACGTGCATGCCGGATGCTAGGCTTTTTAATGTCCTGGCACCCGGCAGGCCTCGCAAGGATTCGATCGGGAAGACTCCGCTCCGTCGTTTGAGCGCGGCGGCTTTTCGGAGGCTTCATGTACCCGAGCAAGCTTCGAGAAGCCCACATCCCAATCCTCTTGTGGCTTCCAGCCGCATTGATGTTGCATTGGGGGGGAGGCAGCGGGGCGGCGGAGGTCGCAGCGGGCGTCGCCGAGCGCGCGTCGATTCTGAGTTTTTCGCGGGCGGTGCGCTCGCAGGTGTCGGCATCGTTGAGCGCGGGGAACGGGCCAACGGAAGTCGAGATTTTCGACGCGTCGGCGGCCGCGCCGGAAAGTGAGCCGAGCCCCGGCGTGCCGGATACAGCCGTTGCGCCATCGGCAGCGGAGCCGCCTGCCGACGCCGACCGTGCTGCCCTGAAGGACCCGACGCCCGTTCCGAAGGCTCAGGCCAACCCCGAACCACTGCCACCGCCAATCCCGCCCGCGGCGTCACCCGCTCCGCCGCCCCAGGTGCTGCCGGCGCCACCGAAGCTCGCCGCGCCCCCAGCGCCGTTACCGCCGGTGTCGGTGCCTCCTCCTGCGCTGCCGAACGGTCGCATTGCCATTCAAAATGATCCGAGTCTCGATCCAAATCAAAAGGATCAACCGAACGCGAGTCGGATTGCTGACCACGCCAACACCACCGAACAGGAGACTCAAGCGGCCCTGCGCTCCTACGATCAGAACGCGTCCAAGCCCACCGGCGGGGGCGCTCCCCACAACGAGTCCACGGAAACTCCTGGAAACTCGGACGAAGAAAAACGCGGGCACTCGCTCGATTCAAAAGGGGAAGCCGCGCCGCGAGCCGGCAGCGAGCAGGGCCCCGAGCACGAGCCGGCAGCGGTCGCACGCAGCACGCTCTTGCCGGAGAGGCCGAGCGGCCGAGTCGCGACCCCGAAAGAGCAGGCGACGTTACCGAGCGTTGGCGGCCAGGGAGAGCGGATGCCGAATGCGGTCTCGAGCGAACACGGCAGCTACAGCATCGACCCTGACGGCGGTGACGGTCGAACGCGGGCCGAAGCGCGCGCCGGTCGCCGAGAACGCCGGGGAGTTGGGGCGCTCGAAGGCATGATTCTGCCTGGCCAACTACCCACGCGCTTCAGCGTCGATGCTTACGGACTTCAGGCCGCACTCGGTGCACCGCAGCTTCGCGCCGAGGCCGAGGTGGCGCGAAACACTCGGCTGAATCGGCACCGCGGCACGTCCCGCGGACTCGATTTTCAGAAGTACCGCGCAGCGATCGAGAACTACGTCCCGCAGGTAAAAGAGGGCAACCAGACTAGCCTTAACGCGGCTCGTGTGCCCTTCGCCGCTTACATCAATCGGATGCACAACCAGATCCATCCGATCTTCGCCGAAGGCTTTCTCGCGTCGCTCGATGAGAACCCCGACCCGCGCCTTCAGGATCTCACGCTCGTCACCCATCTCGAGATCATCCTCGAGGGCGCGACGGGAAAGCTCGTCGCCGTGGGGATCGTTCGTCCGAGTGGCGTCACAGCACTCGAGGTTGCGGCGCTCCATTCAATTGAGAAGGCCGCCCCCTTCGGCATGGCGCCCGACGCCATTTGGTCGCCCGACGGACGGGTGTATTTGCATTGGGAGTTTTACCGAAATCCTTTCTTCGCATGCACGTCGCAGTTCGCGCATCCTTACATGCTCAAGGGGAGCCCGCCGGCGCAGCCGTTGCCGGTTCCGACGCCTGGCTTGCAGCCTCGAAGCCCGGAGGGGCAGTTCCCGAAGTATGGCTTCAGGTGAGGGGCGCTCGGCCCGTGCGTGAGCGCCAAGAAGCCAGCTTTCCGACCCTTTCTCCCCTTCGGGGTTCCAACGGAGCACAGGACGCGTCATCGTTTTTCATTGTGAAGTGAACAGCTTTGGGATATGGACGGCCCATCATGCACACCTTCAAAGTGTTGGGTTCGGTTGGCGTCGCTACCTTGTTCGCAGCCTACGGCTGCAGCGTCACGGTGACGGACACGGGCACAACAAGCGGCACCGGCGGCACCGGCGGCGGCAGCACCAGCACCGTCGTGGGCCCGGGGCCGACGTCGACGGCTGCCGGCTCGATGAGTTCGAGTTCATCGGGTATGCCGATGCCGGACGAGAGCACCGGCTGCGCCGACGCGGTCGAGCTCGCCGCTGGCATGAACTCGATGAGTGGCGTGAAGTACCTCGCAGCCAAGGCAGTCCTCGCCGTGGCCGAGGACAAAGATTACTTCAAGTTCACGGCCAAGAAGGGTGACTGGATCAACCTCGCCACCGACGGCGGCGGCAACGGCGACACGGCGATCATCGACCCGGTGATCACGCTCTTCTCGGCCGACGGACTGACCCAATTCGCCGAGGTCGATGACAGCTTTCCGCGCGTCGATACGAACTCGAACTTCGATTTCCGCGTCCCTGCAGATGGAACCTATTGCGTGGAGGTCCAGGAGTTCTCGACGTGGAAGAACGTCGAACCAAAGAAGGGTGACGATACGTTGGCGTATGCTCTGGTCGTCGTGCCCTACGACGCCGACAACCTCAAAGTGTTGAAGGGCCGCGAGCTCGACAAGGAACCGAACAATGAGGTGGCTGCCGCTCAACTGATGTCGAACCTGGGATCGTCAAAGGCCGGTGAAGCCTTCAGCTACTTGTTCGGCGCTCTCGAGCCGAAGACCGACAAGGACCTCTTCAAGCTCACGACGCCGGAGGGCACGATGGGGCTCGGCATGAACTTCGCGCCATCGGGCGTGTCGGGCAACGGTTCGACCGGTAACATCGGCCTGGTGAGCGTGTGGAATGCCGACCACTCCAAGCTGATCGCGCAGCTCGACTACAACGAGGCGACGGCCCAACTCTCGGGTGGCGGGGAATATGGGATGAGCAGCGTGCCGGTCCTCCAGAACACGACCTACCTGTTCGAGACGGAGCGCAAGGCAGGCACCGAAGTCGGCTCGAACGACTTCTACTCCTTTTTCGCGTTCACCCAGGACACGCTGAACCCGCAAGAAGCCAACGACATGGGGAACGGTACTGCGGCAGGGGCCGAAGTGTTGGCGGCGATGGAGAGCGCCTCGGACCCGAAAGTTCAAAACCGCTTCTTGGGCGGCAGCATGCCTGCGATGGACACCGACTTTTGGAAGTTCGAAGCCACGGCCGGCGAGAAGATCATCGTCGCCTGCTCGTCGCGTCGGGCGGGGTCAGGAGTCAATGGGTTCGCGGTCACCTTGCTCGATTCAGCTTCGCTGGTGCTCCAAACGGAGGTCGAGAAGACGACGGCGGACCTCGCTTGGAGCGACTCGGATACGGCGAGCATGAAGAGCGTCCTTGCCAAAACCGGCACTTATTACGTCAAGTTGAGCGGTGCAGGTGCGGTCGCCAACGGAGCAACCAGCATGCACTACCTGTGCGGTGTGGCGACGATCGCCCCCTGAGCCCGCGGCTTTTCATTTCGATCACGGCCACGGCCACGGCAACGCTCGTTGCGGTGGCCGGATGCCACGACCTGGCTGCGCCTCCGACGCTCCACTCGACGCCTTTGCTCGTGGTGGAGAACGGGAGGCGAGTCGGGTTGGTTGCGTTTGTGACCGAAGGAGAATTGCCGCGGCTCGAGGTCGTCGAGCCGCTCCGCGATGGCGGTACCCCCGTGGGCCTCGCGCGGCTGTGCAGCGAAAACCTTGCCGAGGCTCATCAACGATTCATGGCTATCGCTGCGGCTTCGTCGCAGCCGACAGAAAAGCTTACTTGGCGTGAGACCTTTGGTCGCTTCGACGAGGTGCGGCTCGCGATAGCAAATGCTGCCGACTATGGGTATTTGCTCGGCGTCGTCCACCCCGATGAGAGCATGCGCAGCGTCGCTGGCGAGTGCGAGCGGCAGGTGGATGCGTTCGAGACGGAGCTGGGCTTTCATCTTGGTGTTGCCAAGGTCCTCGCCCGGGCGGCCGCAAACAACTCCGAACCCCGGAGCGAGGAGCGTCAACGCTTCGTCGAGCGGGTCCTTCGAGAGTTCGCAAACAACGGGCTGAATCTAGCGCCCGAGGGGCAGGCGCGGCTTCGCATCCTGAACGAGGGGATAACAGAAGCGGGGCAGGCCTTCATCGAAGCCATCGCGGTTCCTGCGCCTCCGGTTCGGGTTCCGTCCGCCGCACTCGCCGGTACCAGCGAAGCCTTTCGCCGCGCGCATCCCCCTGGGTCGGATGGGCTCGTGCCGATTGCCGCAGAGCCCCCAGATTCCATTGAATTTTACGCGCATGCGCTCGATCGGAAGGCCGCGGCGCGCGTCTACACCGCGTTCGTCAACCGGGGTGGGGAAGGGAATCTCGGCCGGCTCGAGAAGCTGCTCGCGTTGCGCTATGAGAAGGCCCACTTGCTCGGTTTTGAAAGCTGGGCGGACTACGTCACTTCGCTCGGTATGCTGCACACTGCGAGTGCCGCACGCGCGTTTCTTCGACGCATCGAAGGTGAGCTCGCGCCGGCCGTGGCAAAGGAGATGACGGAGCTCGTCGTCACCTGGAAACGTACGCCCGGAGCCTTCGCAAAAGCGCGGCTCGAGGACCCCGATCGCCTGTTTCTCACAGAGCGGCAAAAAGCCGAGCGCCAAGGCTTCGAGCCGTCTCTCATCGCGAATTATTTCGAGGTCGAGGCTGTGACGCGCGGGCTCTTCCAGCTCGCGGGCTCCTTGTTTGGTCTCACGTTCGAGGAGCGCCCAATCGTCGCGTGGCATCCCTCGGTGAAGAGCTACGAAGTGCGTCGCCACGGTCGGTTGATTGGCGGGCTTTTGCTCGACCGGTTTGCGCGAGCGAACAAGTACCCGAACCCAGCCACGTTCAGCCTTCGGACGGGGCACCGAGGGGGTGGGGGAGCGCCGCAACTGCCTATTTCGGCGGTCGTTGCCGCGCTACCGGAGCCGGGCCAACCGATGCCCCACGAAGCGGTTGTCATGTTTTTTCACGAGTTCGGCCACGTGCTGCAACACCTTCTCTCCGAGAACGAACTCGCAACGTTTTCTGGAACAAACGCTGCAAGAGACTTCATCGAGACGCCCTCGCAGTGGTTCGAAGAGTGGGCATGGTCACCCGCGACACTGGAGAGCTTCGCCCGGCACCGGACCACTGGCGCCAAGCTGCCAAAAGCCCTCATCGACTCGCTGCTCGAATCACGCCAGGTAGGCTTCGCGTTGGGTCTGCAGCGGCAACTTTTTTTGGCCGAGCTGGACCTCACGTTTCACACGACGACGCCACCTTTCGATACGACCGCGTTGCTCCACAAGGTGCAGGCCGCCCATTATCCGTTTGCGCCCCTGGCCGGAACCCACCTGCAGTCGAGCCTCAGTCATCTCGTCGGCTACGACGCTGCCTATTACGGTTACACCCTTTCGCAAGCCTTGGCGGCCGACGTGTGGACACGCTTTGGTGGCGACGCCGGCGAGGTTGCGCAGGCGGCCGAGGATTGGCGCCGCACCGTCCTTCAGTGGGGCGGCGCCCACGATGAACGGGCGATGCTCCGGGCTTTCCTGGGGCGCGACGTGGACGAGCATGCCCTCTTTGAGGGCGTCTTCGGTGGCTCGAGGCCCGCGAGACCGTCCGCCCTTCGACGTTGAGGTTACGGAGCCGCCGGCTGAAGCGTCAACCTGGGGCGCTCGGTGGCTTCGAGCAGGCTCGAGCCGAGTTCCTGGCGAAGCTTCATGTGCGAGCCACTGACGGCGAACGAGCACAAGTCCGCAATGCGCGAGTCGGCGGTAGAGAACGCGCTATCCCCCTCGCATCGAAGCTGCTTTATCGCAACGGCGAGATCCCCCGAGAGGGCATACCCGGTTCGGGTCGCGCAGCGCTCGACCGAGGCTATCCACGCCGCCAGATCGAACCGCGAAGTGCGCGCCGTGAGAAGGGCCATCGACTCCTGAAGCTCGGCAAGTTCCTCCGGAGTGAGCCGTGTTCCAAGCTCTGTCGCGAGCCCGGCGATGATGTTCGCGTGAGGCCCGCTCGGAGCCGTGCCGAGCGCGAGCGTGATGCCTGCTAAAAAGCAGACCGAGAGGTCATCAAGGGTGTGCATGTGCGCGACGAGCTCGTGCTCGGGCAACCGATACGCGAGATGCCGTCCCGCCAGGAACGCCAGCTCAACGACACTGCGTCCACGCATCGCCGTTTTTCCCACGATCATCGTTTGGTGCTTACTCAAGCGCGCCGAGAGCGGGGAATCGAGCGTTTCATCGAGATAAATCGCAGGCGTTTTGAGCCCGAGATACTGGCTCGCCCAGCCGATGGACCTCACCACGCTGGCCGTGCTGGTTTTCGGATCTTGTGCCTCGGACAGCGGCGCCAACTTCCCGCGTGCCTCAAGCTCACTCACTCGAGCACTCAAGACCGCCGGTGCCAGCGCGCACATCACTCGGTCGAGAAGAGCGTCGTGCTTTTTGTCGCGCAGCCAACTCCACGCGTCCTTGCGCAGCGGCCGGCGGTGTGGGGGAACGCCTTGGGTTTGTCGTAATTCGAGCGTTGCCAGCTCAGCCGGGAGTGGAGTCCCGAGTGCTTGAATGACGGTGGCAGCGAGGAACGCCGTCTCGGGCTCTTCAAAACGCGTCCCGAGCTGGTACAGCTGTCGATAAGTCTCGACTCGCAGCGGCTCCAGCTCCGTCGAGCGACGAAGATGCACGAGCGCCTCCGCCGGGTTTTCGAGTTCGACCAAGAGCTCGGCCGCCATAAGCCGTCCCGACAAATCATCTGGACGAAGCTTCAGTTCCTCAGAAAGCGCCGCCATCGCTTGCTCTGGATCCTCGAGGTGATCCCGGAACAACAGGGCGAGCTTGCGGTAGAGTTCGAGCAAGACCAACCGACTCGAGCTTTCTGTGCGCGTCACGTACGCAGCACACATCTTTCGATAGATCCGCTCGAGCTCCGCCCACTCTTGATTTTCCGCCAGGAGGCCGGCGAGGGCACCCAGGGCATTGAGCAACGTGGGGTCGCAGTCGAGGGCACGCTCAAAGAGTTTCAGCGCCTTTTCTTCGTACCCCTCGGTTTCGAGGCACACCTGCGCGAGCGCTGAAAGTGCGTGCGCGCGAGCATTCGGGGCCTCGACCAACCCTGCCAAGCGCTCGCGGACCTCGATGAGCTCGGCGACAGCATGCTCGGTTTCGTAGATGGCGAGAAGCCGCAGGAGGGGACGTTCGTCGGTTGAGAATTCGTCGCGCGCCTGCATATAACGGGCGCGGGCTCGCTCACCGCGGCCATGAGCGAGCGCACGCTCGCCGAACGCGAGCAAGTGACCGAGCCGTGCCTCGCCGCTCGGTAGGCTCCCAAGGAGCTTGTCTTCGCCGCTCTGAATCGCACGCCAATCTCCTTGGGCGATGAGCAGCTCAAGGACGCCCGCGTGCGCGCCTGACAGCTGCGGCACGATGCCGAGGGCCTTCTCGTAATTCGACAGCGCGAGGCGAACGTTGCCTTGGCGACGATTCACGTCCCCGATTCGCACGTACAGTTCCGCGCGGGTCGGGCTTATCGCCGTGCCCAGTTTTCCGAGTGCCTTTTTGAACTCGCTGTGTGCGGAGTCGAAGTCTTCGTGCTC
>CANMZR010000225.1 GCA_947502375.1 Polyangiaceae bacterium | reverse complement strand
GTTCGTGTTGGGGCTGTGGTCGCTGTGGTCGCTGTCGGCGCTGAGTGCGGTCGCGTCAGCCTCGCCGGGCTCCGTATGGCCCAACGGTCACGAACGCATTCTCGCGGGTATGGCTTCCAGTGACGTTGCCGAACGCCGCAGTGCTTCGGGTCGCTTGCTCGAACTCCCCTCGGCGACGGCGGTTGAGTGGGCGCGGACGGCGCTTCGCGACACCGACATCGAAGTGCGCTTGCATGGGGCGCGAACGACCACCGCCCTCAGGCTGGAGCATGCCGGTGACGAGGTTGTTTCGTGGTTGCAGGAACGCGAGGTCCGGCTGCGTGCGGCGGCTTGCGAGGTCATTCGAGTCGCACCGACGCCCGAGTCGGTCGCGGCCCTCGCGCGGGTGCTGTCGGACGCCAAACCTGAAGTGCGTGAGCTCGCCGCGCAAGCCATGGGGAGCAGCGGATACTTGGCTTCGGTCTCGCCGTTGCTCGGCCATCTGGATGACCCCACCTTGGAGGTTCGCATCGCGGTCCTGCGTGCCCTTGGGCGGCTCGGTGACGCGGGTGCGGCGGTGCCGGTTTTTAGCAAGCTTCAGGACGCGGAGCCCGAGGTGCGTACCGAGGCGGCTCGAACCCTCGGCCGCCTTCGCGAACGCCAGGCCGTTCCATCGCTCGAACTCGCACTCGCAGATCCAGAGCTCGCCGTTCGATTGGCTGCGCTCGATGCACTTGGTGAAATTGGAGCGCCCAGCTCCGTCACCGCCATCGCCGCGGTCCTTGCTCCAGCGAACCATGGTGCGAACGGGGCCGCCGCGGCCCATGCCGACGACGCGGTGCGTGAAGCCGCGCTGCGAGCACTGTCCCGCATTCCGGTGCCCGAAGCGTTGACGGTGCTCGTAGCCCAGCTCCTTATCGAAGGGCCACTGCCCTTTCTGGATGACGCGGCCGCACCGGTGCGCCGTTCGCTAAAGGCCGTGGGGCAGGCCGTCGAGCCCGCGCTCATCGCCGTACTGAATAGCTCACCGTCTGCTCGTCAGGTGTCCGCAGCCGCGCTCGCCCTTGCTGTCGTCGCGTCGCCCGCGACCGCTCCCGCGGCCGTTCAAGCCGTCGTGAGCGCGGCTCGTCGTGGAGCCGCCGAGCTTCGCGTCGCGCTTCAGGCGCTGGAGCGCATGGGTCACCCTTCGGCTTTGCCGTTCATTCTCGAACACCTCGAGGACGCCGAGCCGAGCACGCGCGAACTCTGCGCAGCGGTCGCAGCGGCGCTCATCAAGCCCTCGGTACCCGATGGGCGCGCCATCGACATCGTGGCGGAGCGAGTGACCGATCGGACGACTCCGCTCTCGGAACGTTTGGGACTCATTCGACTGCTTGGGCGCACCGGAACGGCGCCTGCGGCCTCCTTGTTGCTCTCGCTTTTGCCGGCCTCGCAGGGAGGCGCCTCGCTCGCGACGGATCGCGTGCCACTGCGAGTTGCGGTTCTGGATGCGCTTGGGGACACGGGGGTGGTTGACCCAAAAGTGGAGTTGCTGCTGCTCGCTTCGATGGACCACCCAGCCGAACGGGTGCGCGTCGCGGGGGCGCGGGCTCTCGCGCGACTTGGTCGTGACTCGGCCGCGAAAGTGCTGCTTCAGCGGATCGAGGCGGCGGCGGAACAGGACCGCAACGCCATGGGCATGGCTGTCTCGGGCGCGCTCGCCCACGCGACGGAACCCAGTCTCGTCGCACGCGGCGCCGCGGCGCTTCGGGTGTGCTCGGCGCCTTTGCGCGATGCGGTGCTCGAGGGCTTGGGTCGCTCCAAAGTTCCCGGTGCCACGGCTGCTATCTCGGTTTTTGCGCACTCTCTCGACCCCGACGATCGTCGCAAGGTTGCCGAGGCCATGGCGGGTCGTGCGGATGGCTACCCGACGCTTGAGCTCCTTGCGCAAGACGCCGACGCCTCGGTGCGCGCGAACGCAATGTGGTCCCTGGGCTTCCTGGAGGATGAAGTCGCGCTCGCGAAAGTTCGTGCGGGGCTCAGCGATAAGGATGTCGCAGTTGCAGGAAATTCAGCTATTTCACTGGCGCGGCTTGCCGTGCGCTTCCATCGTGGGACCGAGTCCTCGACGCTCTGCGCGGCGCTCGAGGACCGGCGCTCGTACGTCGTGCTCGAGTCGCTCGTTGGACTACGACTGCTCCTCGATGACGCGCTTACGAGCGCTTCAGTAGCGGTCGGCTCGTGCCCGAGCGGCGTCATCCGTCAGCTGCTCGGTAACGCGCGGACGCCTCATGTTCGAGCGGCAGCGGCTGTGCTCCTGCAAGACCTCGGACGCTTCGAGTTGCCAGCCGTAAAGCCGGCGCGAGAGGCAGCTCTCGAAGCTCGGCGCCTCGATCGCTTGGCCCTTCAGGGCTGTCTCGTCGACGAGCGGAACTCGAAAGTGGCTCGTGCGTGCAGCTCGTCGGTGGGCCCACTGCCAACCTTGCAAGGCAAGAATGAACTGACGGTTTACGTCGCCGCGGATGGGCTCTCGGAGCCGACGCCGCGGACCCCGTTTGCACTGCTCTTGCCGGATGGAAGCCTCCGGCTTGGCAACGCCGATCGTCGTGGCGCGGTCTTCGAGCGCGCCGTTGCCGACGGCGTGGTCGAGCTTGCAGTGCCGGCGCCACGGATGCCGTGAGCCCGGACATCACGATGACGTGCCCGCATCTCGAGCGCTGCGCGGGGTGTCCCTTGATGCACCTTCCGCTCGAGGCCCAGCGTGTCGAAAAGCAAAGCTTGCTTGCGCGAGCGTTCCGTCGGCATTCGGTGCTTCGCGACCTCGTGATCCCCGACGTTGTCGCAGCCGAGCCGTCGCTCGGCTACCGAACCCGCCTGAAGTGGATGGTCGAGCGCAACAGCCTCGGCATGTATGGGCGCGATGCGAACCATCGGGTGGTCGATACGCCAGAATGCCTCGTCGCCTCGCCGTTGCTCCTGGAGATAGCCAAGACTCTCCGCGGCCGCGTCGCCGAACTCGGGCTCGACGCCATGGATTTACGCGAAGCACAAACCGCCGACGGGCCACGCGTTCTCGTGACCTTGGTCGTGCCGATCAAAGACTCAACGAACCGGCTTCAGGCCTTTGCGGAAGAACTCTGCCTGCGACATCCCGAGATTGTCGGCGTTGCCGAGAACGTGCGCGGCCGCAAGAATCCGCAAATCCTCGGACAAGAGACGTCGTTGCTGCGTGGGGTGCCCATCGTTCAAGATCGTCTCGACCGCGCCTACGTTCTTGGGACGTTCGGCTCGTTCGTACAGGCCCACCGCGGGCAAGCCCGAGCCCTCGCTGACGCGATGGCCCAAGCGGCACTGGAGATCGCGTCAAAACCCAGGGTTCTGGAACTTTTTGGGGGTTCTGGGGCCTTCGGCTTGGAGCTGGCGGCGCGTGGCATGGCGGTGGACCTGGTCGAGTCCTTCGCTCCAGCGGCGGCGCTCGCACGGCGTGCCGCCACCGAGCAACGGCTCCCACTGACGGCGCATTCCGGTGACGCTACTCACTTTGCCACCCAGGCTGCCCTGCGCCGGGAACGCTACGACGTCGTTCTCGTGGACCCGCCACGCCGCGGGTTGTCAGCGGAGCTGCGTCGCTCGCTCGTGAAGCTCAACCCGCGGCTCCTGGTCTACGTTTCGTGTCATCCGACCACTCTCGCCCGCGACCTAGAGCACCTGGCGTTCCTCGGATTTCAGGTGCGGGCACTTCGCGGGTACGACATGATCCCTCAGACGGATCACGTCGAAACCCTGTGTTTTATCGCTCCATGCGCGCCAGTTCCGCTCGAGACACTCTGGCGAGATGCCGCCTCGGCGGTGGTCGATCGACCGGCATTCTTGACCGACGACGAGGTTCTCAGCGGCGCTCGGCGTTCGCTCGACTGGCCCGGCGCAAGCTTCGTGAAGCAACGCACACTGACCAGCGGCGCTACCTCGGTTGCCAAGGGTCCGGGGCACCCGCCGCGCGTTTTTCGCAGGGCGCTGGTTCTCGCAAAGGGTGTGACGACGCGCCGGGGTGACGCGGTCGGGATCGACTTCCGTCAGCTCGCGGTGGTGGGCGGGCACTCTTTGCTCGACGTCGCGGTTGGAGATTCGCTCGATGCCCTTGTGTCCGCGTTCGCCAAGACCGGTCATCCCGTGCTCGGAGCCGCCAGTTGCGATCCTGCGACGAGTAGGCATTTCGTTGAGAAACACGGTCTCGAGCGGCCCTTCATCCACGTCACAACGCTCGTTCTCCCGGGCGGCGAGAGCGTCGAATCCGGGCTCGCCGGAGATCTGGCGGGGGTCCTGGCAAGCTTGGGTTGCGTCTGGCCTCAGCCCGCTGTTTGACGTGGTACCGAGGGCGTGGCTCGCGTCCGAAGTTGCGCGGCGCGGGCGGCTGACCTAGAAGACCGTCCAAACCTCGTCTCAGGAAGGTCACCGTGCAGGCTGGTATTGTCGGGCTCCCCAACGTCGGAAAGTCCACCATTTTCAACGCGCTCACCGCGGCTGGCGCTGCGAGTGCGAACTATCCGTTTTGCACCATCGAACCCAACGTCGGCATTCTCGCGGTGCCTGACGAGCGGCTGCAGCGCATCGAGAAATACATCCCGCCCGAAAAAATGATTCCGGCCGTGGTCGAGATCCTCGACATCGCGGGGCTCGTTCGCGGTGCGAGCAAAGGCGAGGGTCTAGGAAACCAATTCCTCGGAAATATTCGCAACACCGACGCCGTGCTGCACGTGGTGCGTTGCTTCGAGAACGCCGACGTCATCCACGTCGATGGCAACGTCGATCCGATCCGCGACATTCAGACCATCGAGATCGAGCTGTGCCTCGCCGACCTCGATTCGGCTCAGAAACAGGTCGAGCGGCATCAGAAGAAGGCCAAGGGTGGGGACAAGGAAGCCCTGGCGAAGCTCGACCTCTTGCAGCCCGTCTTGAAGCTCCTGGAAGAGGGTAAACCCGCTCGGCTCCTTCCCGGCGCGCTCACGGATGACGCGATAAAAAAAGGGCTGCGCGACGCGGGGCTCCTCACCTCGAAACCGATGCTCTACCTCTGCAACGTGGACGAGCAGAGCGCCGCGACGGGCAACGATTGGTCGCGGGCGGTGCAGGCCTATGCCGAAGCCGAAGGAGCCGCGAGCCTCGTCATCAGTGGTCAGGTCGAAGCGGAAGTCAGCGAGCTGGACCCCGCCGACAGGATGGCATTTCTCGGCGATCTGGGCCTGACCGAGCCTGGTCTTGCCCGCCTGGCGCGAGCCGCCTACCACCTGCTTGGGCTTCAGACCTACTTCACCGCGGGTGAAAAAGAGATCCGCGCTTGGACGTTCCGCAAGGGCGCGAAAGCTCCGGAAGCCGCCGGTGTCATCCACACGGACTTCGAGCGCGGGTTCATTCGTGCAGAGGTCTATTCACTCGAAGATCTCGAGCAGCACAAGTCCGAAGTCGGTCTCAAAAATGCCGGTAAATTGCGGGTAGAAGGCAAAGAGTACGTGGTGCAAGATGGCGACATCATGCATTTTCGCTTCAACGTCTGAGCCCACCCGAACGTGGACTTTGAGTTCCCCAAGGATGCGGCCGCCGTCGTGACGGTTGCATCGTGAAGCTCCCGCGACGCCTCCGACTTGCGCCGGCGCGCGGCCTACCCGAGGGGCTTGCGGCCGCCGTGGTCGACCGAGTGGCGCTGGCGCTCCGAGGGGGTCTCGCGGTTGTCGTATCGAGTGATCTGGAGGCCGCGGAGCGCGTCGCCCTCGAAGTCTGCTCACGTGCGCCCATGCGCGGGGGATGGGCTGCAATCGATGCGAGCGGCACCGGCCCTGGCTGTCCCCTCATTCCCGAGTTGCTAGCGACGCTTGGCCTCACTCGAACGAGTGACGTCGAGCCTGTGGACGAGCTCCTCGACGCACTCGAGGCGAGCTCGGTCGGGCTTTTGATCCTGGCGCTCCCATCGGAATGTGCGGACGAACTGGCGTCGATTGCGAAGAGCATTCGAAGTGGCGATGGTGCACGGGTGCTTGCCACGACGCGGCAAACGGTCGTTGGGATGTCGGCCACGACCCAGTTTCCACTCGGTAAACGCGCGGCCGTCGGTGCCCTCGAGCGAGGGGATGTCGCGGCCGCACTCGAGTTCCTCGACGGCTCGGCCGAGTTTCCGCTGGATGGGATCGAGGCCGCGGAACTCCGCGAGGCCCTCGCACGATGCAACGACCCGCGGCTCGAGCGCTGGCGTTGCGAGGCGGCCATCGTCCACGGTGATCCCCGCGAGTTGGCGCTGTGCGTCGCACCCATTTCCACCGACGTCGACACGCTCGCTGTCTGGGCCGAAGTGCGCCTGATGCAGGGTCATGTCGCCGACGCGCGTGCGCTCGTCGGTGAGCTGGAA
This sequence comes from Polyangiaceae bacterium, assembly GCA_947502375.1. Taxonomy (GTDB): domain Bacteria; phylum Myxococcota_A; class Polyangia; order Polyangiales; family Polyangiaceae; genus SYFR01. Next base: position 1,624 of record CANMZR010000225.1, on the reverse strand, counting down.
GCCCGTGGTTCAGGACCGTTCCCATTGCGAGTGGCCGGTGTTCGGGCGCTCGTCTGTGCTCACGAAGGAAATATCGCTGGAGCACTCGAGACGCTCGCTGCCGTCGTTCCGCGCGACGATTCCGAGGCGGTCGTGCGGGATGCCGCGTGCGCCCATTTCCTGGGGCTTGCTCATCGGGACGAGGAAGCGTTGGCGTTCGTCGTCACGCATTGGTCGAGTCATCAGCGCCTGCGAGGCCACGCGCGTCGTCGGGTCGTGACGGATCTGTTGGCGACACTCGTGATGTGCGAGCGCCTCGACCTCGCCCGCCGCTACGTCGACGAGGCGAAGCCAGAGGCCATCGGCGTGACCGGCTACTTTCTGGCCCTCGTGCTGACGCATTCCGGTCAGCTCACCGCAGCGGATGCGGCGCTTCACGCGTGCGAGCGCGGCTTCGATCCGCTTGGTCATTGGTACGCGCGAACCGAGGCGCTGCGGCTTCGGTGGTGTCTCGCACGCGGCGAATATCAGGGCCTCGATGCGCGGCTCGATGGCCTTGCGCGCGCTGCGATTCGCATGCGGGATCGCCATGTATTTTCCGCTGTTCGTGTTTACAAGAGCGTGTTCTCGGAGATGATTCGCGGTGTAGCGGCTGAGCCGTTGCCGTGGCCTCCTGGGCTCGAACGGGAGGGCGCTCGCGCGGAGGACTGGCTCGACGTCCTCATGGGAACCGAGGCGCCGCTGCACCGTCACGGTCGAATCACCGGCTGGCGACGGATCGTGGAGGCCCGGCGCGCGCTGGCCGCGGGTGTATTTCCCGAGGCCCTGTTAGCGCTCGATGAAGCTCGCAGCGCGAGTCGCAGCGCGGGCTTCGTCCTCGACGAGATCGTCGCTTTAAGGCTGCGTCTCGATGCGACGTTTCTCCTGCAGGACCCTCCTGGACTCGCCGCGACGGCGGCGTCCTTGCGAGCACTCGGCGCGGACGTGGAGTCGGCTGGGGTGGCAGGAGAACTCGCCTTGCTGGTCGCAACGGATGCTCATCAGCTGCATTTTGTCGCACTTTTGCAATTGGCGAGTGCAGCCTTCGGCGACTGCCGCACCGCGCGCCGAGCTCGCGCTTGCCTCGGTGACACCCTCGAACTCGATGCCCTCGACGCGGCGGTGGTGACGCGAATGCGCGCTCAGTTTCAGCTCACCTCTGTGTCCGTTCGCGGTCACGCGTCCCACGCTTGGTCCGCTGCGGTGCTCGTCGATCATCGCTCCCACACCGTGTTTCGCGCAGGCGCCTCACCCGTCGCGATGGGGACGACGCCGCTCTTGTGGAAGGTGCTCGTCGCCATTCTCGAGGAGGGTGGCGCCTCGAAGGAGCACCTCTGCGCCGTCGGTTGGGGAGTCACCGATTACCATCCCCTCCGTGACGACAACCGCCTCCAAGTCACGGTGCGCAAGCTTCGCGGACTCATCGAACAAAACCCAGCGGAGCCGCGACTCCTCGCGACGACCGCCGATGGCTATGCCCTCGGTGATTCGTTGCGCATCATCGAGCTCCGCTGAGTGCTCGGTAGGCCGAAACGTAACGCGCCGCCCATCAATTGCAGGGCAGGGCGGCCCCGACCGTAGGCGCTTGGTTGGCCGGTCGCGTCGT